>NZ_JCAFUK010000011.1:0-160321 GCF_059371235.1 Stenotrophomonas sp. YJH_SMC_29
CTCACATCAATCCCGATCCCAAACATGGCAGAACTCCGCTAGGCTGACAGGGTCGAGAGCTCTCCCCGCTTGCCCAGTCTTATCAGTTCGAGCGCCAACTCAACCAACTGTTCGGGCGGTTCAGGGAGAATCCGGCGTGGGCACCCAAGCTACTTCTCGGTCGCAAGACCTGGATCCACACGGTCGCCCACGCCGGGCTCTCGGCACCCAAGGTGCCAGATCGGCAAGAGATAAGATCCACGCCATGCGTGGATGCTCTGCCTCAACGTCGCCTAAACTCGATGATCCCAAGGACCGAGGTCGCTCAGGCACTCCGCCTGATGTCGCAAATGACATTAGACCCGCCAGGGAATGTGCGGATACTCTTGAATCCGCATGGATATTCCAAAGAGGTAGAGGTGGCAGCCATGGATTTCCCGTCCCCGCCTGTTCCGGCGAAGCTCCGGGAAATGCTTAAGGACTATCCGGAGCACATCGAACAGCTACAGAAGGCTCTCATTTCAGTCAGCCATGGGCGACAGAGTTACGCCCCGCCCTTTGAGGGCGCAGTATGGTTGTTGGAGGACTGTCTCACTAGCTTTGTCGCCGAAGCGCGAGCTGAACTAGCAACCGCCGAGGCTTCAGGCAACCCGAAGGCAATTGCACAGTCTCAAAAAAAGTAATAGCTCATGTCCTTTGCGAGATCCAGCAACATTGGCATGGCCAGACTCAGCGATCTCAGGAAGTACTTCGAGCTTCATTCAAAAGGCGACTAGCGACACGTTCTGATAGTCGACTGGCCATGGGGGCATTGAACTTGCCTTTACAAGTGCAGATACTCATGAAAACGCGTCAGGCCGCTGAATAGGTACCCACCATGCCTCAATCCCATCCTCCCGTTCCGGCGAAGCTTCGAGAAATGCTCAGAGACTACCCAGAGCACATTAAGATCCTGCAGGAAGCGCTCAATTCGGCGAGCAACCGACGCATAAAGTCCCTGCCGACATTTGAGGATGCAGTGTGGAAGCTGGAGGACTGTCTCGACGGATTCATCAATGACGCTCAAGGTGAGCTGACTGCAGCTCAGGCATCCGGCAATGCGCAATCCATTGCAGCGGCTGACGATAAATTCAAACTGATGTTCCGAGCGCGTTCCGGCAACGGCGGAATGAAAGGCCTCCATGAACTGTATGAGTATTTCAAGGCATCGGGAGAACAGCCCTAAGTGGATACTCCCCATCCGCGTTTGAGTCCAGAGGAACATTCTGCCCGCCTCAGGGATGTCATCCTTCCGGAATCTCGTTTGGACCAAGTCACAAGCCAGCTGATGCCTCGAGCCATCGTTCTGGCGGGACAACCCGGCGCGGGTAAAGGTGGACTGGTCACCGCTGTTGAGTTTGAGCTTTCCGATGATGTTGTAAAGGTCGATCCTGACGAGCTTCGCGGCGCTCATCCTGATGCTCGACTCCTGCGCCAGCAACACCCGTACACGTGGGCCGGCCACACACATGAAGACGCCAGCCAATGGGCCAAGGAGCTGCGTTCGACAGCAGTAGAGGGGCGTAGGAATCTCATCCTCGACACCACGCTTGGCAATGGCGATAGCGCAGTCTCATTGATCAAGGACCTTCAAGCCAACGGCTACGACGTAGAGATTCGAGGCGTCGTGGCGCACCGGCTGGAAAGTGAACTTGGCGTGGATGCCCGCTTTTCCAACTCTCTGGATAGCAGAGGCTTCGGCCGCTACGTCCCCGAAGATGTACGCAAACACGTTTACGATGCCCTGCCCGGAAATCTGGACAAGGTCCAGGCCGAGACCGGCATCCAGATTCGGCTCTACGGACGCGAAGGCGCTCAGGTCTACGACAGTTATGCCGATACCCGCCTGCCGGGCGCAGCACTGGAAGCCGAACGCGAAGCTCGGCTGAAAGACCCTCGAATCACCCAATCATTGCGCGATGGCTGGCGCGCACAAGGCCGCTGGCACGCCGAGCTTGGGGACACCCTGCCCCTCAACGACAAGGTCAGTCCACCAACAGCGGCAGCCGTTTTCGATGAGCGCGCAACGCTCAAGGTTGTTGAAGGCATTACACCCAACATCCAGGAAGCACGCGGCATCGACCACACCATCCGCGTGCGTCCAAACATGGTGCGGGGCGCCGTCATCGGTGGTGCCGCTGCGACGGTTGTTGAAGCTGCCTCAGAAGGAACAAAGATCGCCGATCTGTACGCACGCGACAATCGGACGGGTGCAGAAGCTGCGCTGTTGGACTTCGGTGCACGCAGCGTCGGCGGTTGGACCGGCGCAGCGGTGGGCGCCAAGGTCGGTACGCTGCTGGGCATCGAGTCCGGCCCCGGCGCCATTGTCACCGGCATCATCGGTGGCGGGTTGGGCGCCTGGGGTGGCGGTGAGATCGTCGATTGGATCGAGAAGTACCAGATCGACAATCAGCCCGACAGCACCGGTAGGGTCTGGACGTTTGACCCGGCGCATCCCGAGAAGGGCTGGACACACAGCGAGCGGGAGATCGTAGGTACCGTCGGCACCCTGGCCGATCGCCCGATCTACGGCGCGACCACGCAGCTGACCGCCGATGCCGAATTGACCCAGCAACTGAACTACCAGGCCTCAAGCCGGGCCGTCGGGCTGCGGCTGTCCGAGCCTGATCAACCGATCAATCCCTTCAGCATCGCCGGCGACGCCAGCGATACACCCAGCGCACTGCCACGCTCCTGGGAGCGCAATCCGGAAACCGGCGAATGGCGACGCGAGGTCGTCCATCAGGTCCTCGAACATGGCATCAAGAACACCACGGTCGAAGTTGCCGACGCCACCAAGGCTGCGCAGCTTGATGAAGCCGCACAGGGCATCATGGCCTTCAACGCCGCCCGAAGCTCGGCGGCCTTTGCCAAGCAGTATGAGGAGGCCTACACCGCCCAGGGCTGGTCTCAGTACGGAGCTATTCCTGATGAAGTGATCTGGGCACGCGAGCATCCCGATCACGTACTCGCCTCCGACGGACGCACCTATCAGCAACAGGGCGATGGTGAGTGGCTGCATGACGGCTGGGTCTACGATTCGCTGGCCGAGGGCAACATCCGCGACGAGTTGAACAGTACCTACCCGCAGATCCGGGCCATCCAACAGATGGAGGCGCCCGTACCCAGCGCCCACGAACGCAGTATCGAGGCATTGACCGCCAACGAGCGCGATGCTCACGAACAGGCCATGCAGGAAGCCAATCGACTTGGCGTCGCTGCACCGCAGGTGCAGCAGATGGCCGCCGCAGCCGTGGCTGAGGTTCGCGGCGAGCACGCCGAAGAACGGCTGACGCCACAAGCCGTGATCGATGCGCACAGCGTTGAACGCGCTGCACTGGCGCCCAACACATCACCCTTGGTACAGGCGCATCACGCTCCTGCGCCTGCAGCGCCGACGCCTTCGGATCGTGTGGAATCTCTACAGGAGCCGGCTCGCCGCGAAGCACCACGACAGGAGCCGACCGCAGCCGCTGCAACGCAACCTGCATGGGATGAGTCAAGCGAGCGGCAAGCGCGTACCGAGGCAAATCCTCCTGCGCACCCGGTGCCGGCAGCTCCTGTGCCGTCACCCGACATTCCCTCCGCTGAGCGATCTCCCGCGCAGCCAGAAGTGAGTGCGCTACCGACACCGGATATCGGGCACCCGGCTCCTGCGCAGGAGCCCGTTGCAACTGACCCGCACTCCCCGGCCCCGTCAATCCAGACCGAAGTGGCTGAAGCCGCGCCGGCTACTGCCCGCCTCCACGAAGCCGAAGCGAAATCGGCGTCGGTCCAGCCGGAGTCAGACGTTCCAGCCGCACTCGCAAGAGCCGAGCCCGCTGCGCCCCCGCTGATGACAGACGCGGCGACCCAAGTCTCGCAGCACGAACCTCCCTACACGCCACCACCCGTGGAGGCACCGGCGGCATCACCCTCAAGCGCAACGATCCAGGAACCCGAAGCGCCGCCCGCGCCCCTGCTGCCTACCCAGCCCGAGCATCCCGATCATGTGCTCTACCAACAGGTGCGCGAAGGCGTAGCGGCGCTGGACGCCAAACACGGTCGCACCTTCGACGAAGCCAGCGAGCGCATGACCGCCAGCTTGCTGGTGCTCGCCAAGGACAACGACCTGGACCGCGTGGACCACGTGCTGCTGAGCAACGCCACCGCGGACAAACCCGCCGGTCATACTCTGTTCGTGGTCCAGGGCGAGCCCAGCGACCCCGCACACCAGCGCGCCGCAATGCCGACCGAACTGGCTGCGCAGACCACGGTGGAAGAATCCATGCAGCAGTTCGACGCCGTCAGCCGCGAAGCGCATCAGCGCGCCTTCGCCAACCAGCTGGAGCAGCAGCTGGAAGATCAGCGCGTGCAGCAGGATATCCAGATCCGTGCCGCCAGCATGGGCTGAGTGGGTAAGACACGCGCGAAATCATTCACAACAGCCCGCCCTCTTGGTCCCCCTGCTTGTCAATCGGCGCTATTGATATCGCCGCACAATCAGAAGAACAGACTCGCTCGCTCAACGGTCGCGAGTGGATTGGCCTTCCGCACCGCCTCCAGAAAGAGCAGAAAGTCGCGGTTGAACAGCGAAAGGTTGTTAGTGAACGTCACGCACTTTCTACCCGATGCTCTGCTGAAGCACACCTGCCAGACATAGCGCGCATAGATGACGTCGGACGTTCGAGTGACTGAGGTGATCTGCGAAAGCGGAACTGCCGTGGGCACCGGGCCCCGCCGCAGGTAGAAGGATTCTGTATCAAAGAAGTAGTGCTCGCGATCCTCTTTGCCATCCACCATCACCAAGGTCATGGACGTGCCGGAAATCCGGCGAGGTGGATTCAGACGCAGCCCGGATCCCAACGCGGAACGCGCGGTCGCTGACATTCGCCGAAGGATGAACCAAAGGATCACCAACGGAAGTGCCGCGAGGACAATGAAGCCTACGGTCTTCAAGACAACGTCCAATGTGCTTGGCACACAGTTCTCCAGGATGAACGTTCAGGCAATGGCGACGCCCGGGTAGATCCACGCCAGGCGTGGATGCTTTCCCTCAACGCCCTATCACTTCCAATGATCCGGCCCCAGGAACGGCAGGCTCAACACAAACACCGGCACCGCCACGGGAATCAACGCCGCGCCCAGCACCTTTCCGGTCGCCGTCCCAGCCCCTGGCTTGTCCGTATCGTCCGGCCGGATCCGCTCAGCCCGCGCGGTAATCGACTGCGGCAGCTTCGCCTTCGCCGCCAGCGCAGCGGCATCCGGCAACGTCACCCGCTCGCCATCACTCTCGAACAGCGCGCTGTAGTAGCTGCCGCCCTGTCTGGAAAGGTTGCAGTCCGGGTTGGCCGCCAGCTCGTAGCGGCTCCGGGCTTCAAGGATGTACGGCCGGCGCGTCAACGCATCGATGGCCTTGGCCACCCGTGGGCTGATCTCCAACCGCTCCAGCTTGAACTGCGCCGCCTGTTCCGGCGTCACCTGGTCCGGCCGCAGCAGCAGCGCGTAGCTGCCATGCACCTTGGTCCTGTCGGCCGGCACGCGCCAGTCCTCACGGAAGTACAGCTGCGCGCAGACCACGGCCTCGCGCAGCGGGCTGTCCATCAGGGCGCGGTAATCACGGAACGGCGCGGCGTCGAAGCGCATCGGCTCGTCATAGACCGGCAGCAGGTACAGCTTGCCGTCGTCGGCCACGAACGCGCCGGTAATCTCGCGATTGGAATGGTGGTAGTCCGGCCCACTGGCGCAACCAGACAGCAGAGCCAAGCACAGGGCAAAGAGAATAGAGAGAACGGACGTACGCATGTCGTATTGAAGGGCTTCCCTGGAAAACTGGCCCCGCCCGAAAGGACGGGGCCAGTCCGCCATGGTGCCACGGCACAGCAAGCGATGCAGAGCCAGCCCTACTTCAACCGCTCCACCAACCGCTGCCCCACCTCCAGCGCCGAAGCCGGATTCTGCCCGGTAATCAGCTCGCGGTCCATCACCACATGCCCCGTCCACGGCGTGGTGTTGCTAGTGAACTTCGCACCCGCCCGCTGCAATGCAGTCTGCGGGTAGAACTTCATCTCACCGCCGCCCAGCAGCGGCTTGGCCTGCTCTTCTTCCTGGTTGCTGATCACCGTCATCTGGTAGCCGCGGTAGATCCACTTCGGCGTGGCCGGCGTCGCACCCGCCTCCAGCTTTGCCACGAAACCACCCGCATCCGGCAGCGTGGAAAGCAGCGCGATCGGCCCGTGGCAGACCAGCGCGGTGGTCTTGTTGCGCTGGTGGAAGTCGGCCAGCAGCCGGCCCAGCGCCGGGCTTTTCAGCAGGTCCTGCATCGGCGCGTGGCCACCGGGAATGTAGACCGCATCGAAACGCGCGTAGCCCTGCTGCTCGATGCGCGCCAGGCTGACCACCGGCGAGGCCGTCGGCGAGGTCAGCGCCAGTTTCTCCAGCAGGTTCTTGTGCAGCGTCAGCTGCGCGGCATCGTCGCCAAAGTACGCCGCCGTCACCGAGGACGCATCCACCGTCGGCGCCCGCCCCTGCGGCGTGGCGAAGGTCACCTCGTGGCCCGCATCCAGCAGCAGCTTGACCGGCTGCATCAGCTCGTTGAGATAGAAGCCGGTGGACAGCACCTTGCCGTCCTTCAGGTCCAGGTGGTTTTCGTCGGACAGCACCACCAGCACGTTGGCGGCATGCGCGCCGGTCGCGGCCAGGGTCAGGGCCAGCGCTGCGGCCAGCCGGGTCATCAGGTTCATGGGGAGCTCCTATCGGGGAATGGCGGCCACTTTATTCATCGCCCCAGCGGCGATAAATTGGCCCCATCGCAAAACATCTGTTCCCCGGAGAGCCAAATGAGCCGCAAGTTCGACTACCTGGGCGATGTGGAGGTGTTCCTGGCGGTCGTCGAGCACGGCTCGTTCACGGCCGGCGCGGTCGCGCTGTCCACCACGCCCTCGGTGCTGAGCCGCGCGGTCACCCGCCTGGAAGCGCGGCTGGGCCGGCAGCTGCTGCAGCGGACCACCCGCCGCGTGGGCCTGACCGACGCCGGGCGGCTCTATCTGGAACAGGTGCGCACCGCCTTCGGCCTGCTGGACGACGCCGAGCGCGACGTACTGGCCCAGGATGGTGCGCTGGCCGGCCGCGTGCGCCTGAGCGTGCCCACCACCTATGGCCACTACCGGCTGCCGCCCGTGCTGGCGCGCTTTGCGCAGCAGTACCCGCAGGTGCAGGTGGAACTGAACATCACCAACCGCAACGTGGACCTGGTGGCCGAAGGCTTCGACCTCGCCATCCGGCTGGGCCAGCTGCCGGACAGCGGGCTGGTCGCGCGAAAGCTGGAGGACGCCCCACTGCTGCTGGTGGCCGCGCCGGAGTACCTGCAGCGCCGGGGTACGCCGCAGACGCTGGACGATCTGCAGCAGCACCTGTGCCTGCCCTTCGTGATGCCGCGCACCGGGCGGCTAGCGCCATGGATCTTCCGCGACGGCGGGCGGGATGTGGATTGGGTGCCGCGTTCGTCCATCGAGACCTCCGACGATGTGCTGGGCGTGGTGTCGCTGGCCGAACAGGGCATCGGCATCTGCCAGAGCTATGCGTTCATCGTGCACGAGCGGTTGCAGCGTGGGCAGTTGGTGGAAGTGCTGCCGCAGCTGCGGGGGAGATCTCGCCCGTTCTCGGTGATCTATGCGCCGCATCGGCGGCAGTCGGCGGCGGCGCGGGCGATGATTGAGTTGCTGGTTGGGAATGCGGCTGAGGATCGCACTTGTTGAGGCCGCGAGGCGCGCTGGCGATGTCGGGATTGAACCGATTTTGTGGGCGTGTGGCCTGTCGGGAGCCGCTGCCTGCCGAAGCAAACTAAGAACTGTTGCAAAGAAGGCCGTCGCGCTATTCGCTTGTGGCGTGGGGGATTGCGCCAGTTTGATTCGCCATCAGCAGAGCAGCTGCGCGAATGCGTCTGCTGGCGTCGCGTGCTGCACGAATGGTGCGTGCAACAATAGTTCCTCGCTCTCGGATTCCGCGATTCCTCCGCGAATTTCTATTGGCATTCGAAGCGGCTGCGTAAACACCATGACGTGCCACCGACAACGGGTGGCTCCGGGTCTGCAAACCCGCGATGAGCAACGACTGTTGTTTACGCTTGCCCGTCGGCACCGTCCTTAACCGGTGCCGGCGGGCAATCCGTCGGCCTATCTGGCGGGCGGTGCGTGGGGGTCTTCGGATCCACCGGTCACTCGTTGCTTCATCCCGGTTTGCAGCCACGCATCGTCCGCCACCCCGCTACGCGGTGGCGCTGTTAAGCACAGCCACGGAAGCCGACGCCATGAACGAATCCGACACCTTCTCCTCGTACACCGTTGTTGAGCCCATCAACGACGACACTCCCCTGCCCGATCTGAACTCCCTGCTTGGCATCCTCAAGCGCATGCGCGGCTGCGAAGGAGCTGATGGGCATCCTTGGCCAGAAGCCGATGTGTCACCCGGCCGACGCGTGAGCCTGGCACGGAGCGAGCGCGCGATGGTGGGGGCGCTGACGGTGCTGGAGCTGCTGCACGCGGCGGACCGCTGCCGGGTGGCAGCGGAGCCGGAGCGGCATTTGGATGAAGGGGTGGTGGATGGGTTGTTTCTGGCTTGTAGGGGGTTGGTTGAGTGGGCTTGCCATGAGGTGAGGCCGGAATGAGGCGGCATCCGCTCACAAGGCCCGAAATCAGCCCAAACAGGGCTCGCGTCTGATTCCTCGAAAACGTCCCCTCAATGCAAATCAAGCATCTTCGTCGAAATAATCGCTATCCACGGACGGGACCCGAAGAATACGCGAGCTCACGCCTACCTCATTGTCGATCATGAGACCAACCAATCGATTTCCATCCACGATCACAATGCCTTCAACAGAGCCAACAAAGTCAACAGCCTGAGGCGTGAAGCCAGACGTGGTTATGAAAACTCCGCGTTTGGCCTTCTGTCCAGCAAGCGCCCCATAGAAGGCCTGAAGCTCGGGCCTACCAACTGTACTCTTCCAGCGCTTCGCTTGCACATAGACCTTGTCCAGACCGAGCTTATCCAGAGAGATCACGCCATCGATTCCACCATCTCCAGCTCCTCCGACCCGCAGCAAGTCAGAGCGGCTGGCGCCGTACCCCAGTCGATGCAGGATATCGAGAACGATGATTTCAAACCGCCCGGGAGAAACACGCAACAGACAGTCCAGAAGCTCCACCGCTGTGGCCGATTTCAATTCAGCAAGCGCACTATCAAGTCGATCATCAGGGCTCAAAACGCGAGACCCAGGAGCTAATTCACTGGAGACAGGGCCATCTAGCGCCGCAGCATCTACTGCGGATCGAAGCTTGACCGCGAGATAGCCAGTTGCGATTCTCCCAACCTCTTCATCGTCCAGCGGGAACGGATGATCGCCGACGTAACTTCTCCCGGCCTCCGTCAACTGCCAGACGCCGCGCCTCGGGCTGGACGAAAGGCCAGCGCGCTTCAGCCGATCATGCGCCCAAGCCGCTCGATTCTTATAGATCTGCGCACCGCTATCCAATACCCTGAGCTTCTGTTCCTCGGTCAACCCTAGGGCATTGGCCGCGGCTTCATATGCTGTTGCGGCGGCAACGCCTTCAGGATTTCCTTCGAGGAGGCGCAACACGGGATCGATGAATTTGTCGTAAGTTGGAATCATCAACTTTGCCCCTTACAGTGTCTTCTTAGCAACTATAACCTCATCCGAAAAATGGCCCTGGGATTCGCATCTAACTCAGGCAAGAATTGAGCAATCTGACCCACCCCGATTGCTGGGCCGACGCAACATCATGGTAAGAGGTATTCGACATACCTACTTATATCCCCTCCACATCAATCCCGTGTTCGGCCAGCCAGGCCCTTCGCTGCGCATAGTCGGGCATTGCGCGCTCAACGCGTAGCCAGAAGGCGGGGCTGTGGTGTGGCTCGTGTAAGTGGGCAATCTCGTGCACCACCACATATTCCGCGATACGGGCTGGCAGCAAGATCGTTTTCCAGTGGAAGTACAGCCAGTCGCCCTTTCCACACGAACCCCAGCGATAGCCGAGATCCTGCACTTTCACGCCAGCCGGGGCCACCTCCATGCGTGACTGGTAGTCGGCCACCCGGTTCGACAGCCAGGTCCGAGCCCTTTCGCTATACCAGCGGACGAAATGCTCCCGTGCGCCTGCCTGCGCATCTTGGCGGAGCGCAAAGCGGCCATTCACCAGCTTCAAGGGGCAGTCTTGGTCATTGACCAACTTCAGCCGATGGCTCCGCCCGAGGTACAGGAAGCCCTCGCCGCCGACGAATTCCTTTCGTGGTACCTGGCGTAGCAGCCGATCCTTCTCCGCCAGCTTGGTGTAGATCCAGAAGCGCTTCTCGCTGACAAATTCGCGGAGTCGGGCGATGCCCACCTCGGGCGGGGCGCTCAGAATCAGTTCCCCCGTTCTTTCCACGGTGATTTGCATTGTTCGACGCCGGGCACTGCGCCGTATCGTGAAATGCAAGTCGTCTACCTGGATGCAAGCCTCTGCCTCGGCCGCAGAGCCGTCCGCGTGGTACTGGCTAGATTTCAGTGGCGCCAGCATAGCTTTACACCTGCACCAGCTTGTCGTGACTGGCGCGTGACTGCTCCATCAACTTGTCTGCGAGCACGCCGGCCTTGTCGGCGTCTACCAATGGTGGCCGCAGGCGCATCAAGTGCTCGAACAATTGCGTGTTCAGGTCCTCCTGCGCCGCGCGTTTGTGGGGACTCCAAATATCGCGGTTACCTTGCAACTCCTGCACCAGCAGGTCTACTAGCTCCACGGTCACATCCTTCAGTCGCAGAAACTCGGGCGCGGTTGGCGCCTGTCCAGCACACACCACGTCCAGCACAGTGCGCAGGAAGGGCGCGCAATGCTCGGGTAAGTCGCTTGGCGCATCGGCCATGACTGCCTTTCCCGTGCGCAGCTCGTCGATGATCTTCTGCAGTTGCGAGATCACCTCGTTCCACTTTTCGCCCAGCGTCTTGAGAATGTCGCTCAAATGCTCCGAGAGCTTGCGGTACAACACCGGGTCTTCATCGGTGTGCTTGCGGATGTGCGAGCGAATTGCGTGCTCCATTTCAGACGCCTTGGCGCGGTCGTTCGCCGCCCGGGCCACGTGCGTGTCGAACTGAGCATCGGTCAGCTGAATCGGCGGGATCTTGGGGTCGATGCCCAACGAGATCACATGGTCGTCGATCAGCTTGCGCACTTTGGCGCCGACATCCTTGCCCAGTACCGGCGTGTCCTTGTAGCGATTGCGGGCGCGGGCGTAGATATAGGCGAGCGTCTTGGCGTCCTTGGTGTAAGGCAACCCTTCCGGTCGCGGCAACACTATGTCGAGCGATCCCAGGAAAGCCTTGAGCTTGACGGCAAACTCGGCTCGCAACCTCTCGATTCCCAATGCGTCAACGCAGGCCTCGGTGTCCTCCAGCGAGTCAATGCCACGCCGGCGGAACAAATCCACCACGCGCAGATGCCGGTCGCGCAGCACTGGCACCTGATCTCTCAAGCTAGCCAGCGCGCCTTCCACGTCCTCATCGGCGTAGGCCGCCAGCGCTTCCTTCAGATGTTGCGCGACACCAAAGTAGTCAACCACGATGCCGCAGCGCTTGCCGAAGCCGGTGCGGTTGACACGGGCAATTGCCTGCAGCAACTCCGCCTCGCGGATTGGACGGTCGAGGTACATCACGCCCTCGATCGGCGCATCAAAACCGGTGAGTAGCATCGACTTAACGATCAGGAAGGCCAGCGGATCGGTCTTCCCGGGCTTGGCATGGAACAGCGGCTTCTTGAAACGCTCAATCAGCTCCTCGTGCGCTGCGCCGTCGGTCCACTGCTTCCAGGCCTGGTTGTCATTGTTGCTGCCCGAAATGATCGGCGCGAATTCAATATGCTCCAGGGTGCCGCGGTAACGCCAGGCCTGCACCGCCGCCTGCACGCTCACAGGACGCTGACATAGCAGCTCGTCATCCAGCGCCTTGTCCTCAGGCGAGAGTGCTTGGGCCTCGGCCAATAACTCATCACGGGCGGACCTCAGAGCGTCGAAATAACGAATCGCCGCCAAACGGCTATACGCCACCACCTGCGCCTTGTAGCCGTTGGGTAGGATGTTGGTCACGTAATGGCGAAGGATGTCACGCGCTTTGTCGGCGATCAACGCCGGGGCGTCGAAGATTTGGCCTTTGGTAGCGTACTTTTTCTTGATCGCCTCCAGCTCCTCTGGCGAGTGCTGGCGGAACAGGTCTTCGAACAGTTCGTCGAGGCTGGCGCCGTCCTTGATCGCGCCGTTGGCAGTCCGGCCCTCGTAGAGGACCGGCACCGTGGCACCGTCAGCCTCGGCTTCCTTGATGGTGTACTTGTCGATGAACTCCCCGAAAATCTCATGGGAGCGCTTCTTGTCGCCCATGATGATTGGCGTGCCGGTAAAGCCGATGCGCGCGCAGTTGGGCAGGGCCGCCAGCAAGTTGGCGTGCAGGTCTCCCGCCTGGGTACGGTGCGCCTCGTCCACCAGCACAAGGACGCTGTCGTCCTCGTTCAGTACCTCAAACTTCTCGTGGGTCTTGTAGGAGGCCTTCGGCTCTTCTACTTTCGGCAGATCATCTGCAGTCAGCGGCGCATCACCAGGGGCATCCGGGTCACGGTATTTTTGGATCGTGGCAAAGATCAGCCCGGGTCCCTTGCGCCGCGCCAGTGCCTTTACGCCCGTCGTGCTTTCGGCCACGTCCACCACCTCGCCGGTCAGCGTGGCGGTGAGGGATAGCTGGCCCTGTAGGTCCTTGCGGTCGGTGATGACGACAACCTTGAAGCGTCGCAGTTGCGCGTCTGCACGCATCTTGCGAACCAGGAACACCATTGTCAGGCTTTTGCCGGAACCCTGAGTGTGCCAGATGATGCCGCCGCGCTTGTCATGTTCGCCGTGCTGCAGGCGCGTCTGGCCGGTCTTGAGGCGTGCAATCGCTCGGTTCACCGCCCGGTACTGCTGGTAGCGACATACCGTCTTGATGGTTTGGCCGCCTGTCTGCATGAACAACATGAAGTTCTTCACCACATCCAGCAGATGCGCGGGAGCGAGCAGTCCCGCGATCAAGCGTTCCTGCTCAGAAATTGCCGCCTTGCCGAGTGCCTGCGCCACCTCAATCTCGCTACCGGACCCATCCGGGCCGGCCACCGTCTTCCACTGCGCGTAGTGCTCAAAGGCCGCGCCTATGCAGCCGACCCGGGCCTCGTCGAAGCTACTGGCCACCAGCAACTGGTTGGTGGCAAACAGAGGCTCGTTGCCCTCGTTGTCATCCACCTCAAAGGCGGCCTTGCGCTGGTTGCTGTAGCGCCGCAGTTGATCCACCGCCTCGACCAGCGGCTCGGGGACGGACGGGCTCTTGCACTCCACCACCACTAACGGAATGCCATTCACCAGCAGCACCAGGTCGGGCACGATGAAGGCCTTGCCTCCTTTGAAACCGGGCTGGCAATCGACGCGGAACTGATTGATCACGGCGAAGTGGTTTTTCGCAGTAGTTTCCCAGTCGATGTAGCGTATGGTCTGGCCGCGCCCGCCATCCCAGCCGGGCAAGCCTTCCACCGTCAGGCCACGGATCAACAACGCGGTGGCCCTTTCGTTGGCTTCCATCAGCTTATGCGTGCCCAGCCGCGTAATGGCTGCCACGGCTTCCGACAGCCGGACCTCGTCCAGCCAGGGCGCACCATCGGGTCCAAGGTTCAGCGCGCGTAGTTGTTTGCGCAATAACCTCTCCTGAACCACCTCGGCAAAGCCGGTTCGACCAGTAACTGTCGGATCATCAAGACTTCCTGCGCTGTAGGTCCAGCCAAGTGCCTGCAACTGCGCAACGAACGGCTTTTCGACGTCATCAAGTTCCCAACCCATCTGGCGTTCCTTCTTTATTGGGCAGCTTCGACCAGCAATGGTGTGACGCGGACTCGGCCGGTGAAGAGATCGTCCATTAGGCCGGCCCTCTCTGAATGGCGCTTCGAAAGCGAATCAATCTCCAGATCGATACGCTTGCTGAGCACCCGAAGGCGATCTTCCATGAGACGCTGCTCCTCACGCGGAGGGACTGGAAACCGAGTAGATCGAAGCGTTTCTGAACGAATGGCAGCCATCGTCCCACCCTGTTGATCTCGAGCGAAATGCCCCAGCACCCAAGGCGAGTAATTGACCTGAAGCATCGCCAAATAAGGTGAATAGGCCTCTTGATTCAGAGAGATCGTCCAAGTGTGCTTAGAAGAAAGAGCTTTGCCAATATCTTTTGGGACTAGGCAACACCTTCCGACAGTACCCATGATCGTGATCATCAGGTCCTCAGGGCGAACCGCATAACGCTCCAGTTGCGCGAATTTCCTCGGAGTTACCAATCTGGTGAACGTGGCGACAAACCGCTCGGTGTGGACATTGTCGATTCCAAGAAGCGGGAGTCCAACCTCAACCAATTCCTCCTTCAGAAGAGCACTGCCGAATGGTCCAGCACGCATTGCTGGATCAACGTCGGCAAGCAATTCTTCAAGCTGGTTGACATGCCACTCCCTAGGAATCCATCCCAGCGGCGATTCCTTGTAGAGATTCGGAGCCTCGGACTGGGGTGGGCGCAGTTCGCCGTTTGCAGCGATGCCACGTGTCAGCAGGTCATGCAGAAGGCCCTTCTTTAAGGCCTTGAGCTTGGCAACGATCGCCTCGGTTTGGAGAATGGCGGTGTCGAGGTGATCAAGGATCTCGGCAACTCGAAGTTGCTCTGCAGGCGCGGGGCAAAAAACTCGAATGGCCTCCAGCAACTCTCGGTCAACGTGCGGTATCCCGGTGCCGGTCGTCTGGCCCTTCAGATAGGATTCCGCATGCTTTACGGCATGGAAAAAGTACGCCGGATTGAAACCTGCGCTTGGCGTTATCTTGGCCATCGTGGAAGCGACCAATCCGGACTTCGCCCTAAAGAACTCACCGGCATTTGAACCGTCCCACAGTAGAATCGTATCGCCATGGCGTGCGCGAACTGCATCAGGTCCTGGCTCGGCAAGTTCTGCACTCGCTCGCCCTCGCAGATACTCGGGATTGAGGTACGGCTCGGCCCCAGGCCCGGAATAGCCGGTTGCCAGTGGTGCTTTTCCTTTTTGAATGATGATGTGCCCACCCAGGGTCACAAAGTCAGACATACCGCAGACCCTTCAAAAATCCCTGTAGCGCCTTCGCCGCTTCATCGCGCTTGCTCTCTATTTCAGTCAGCGTCACTCGGTACTTGTCCCACCAGTTCTCAAACGCAGCCACGATCTGCTTGCGCTGCGCAGCCATGTAGCGCTCAATGATAGACCGCATATCGTTGTGCAGAATGGTGAGCACCAACTCGGCGGCGGCTTCTGGTGTCAGGCCCTCAACGGCGGCACCGATTCGCTGCTTGAAGCTGTCCTTCTTAATCTTGAGCTGTTTCTTGACGGCGGTGAGTTCCTTCTTCCAAGCCTTCAGCCGGACTTCGTCCGCAGCGCCTGCTTCGTCGGCATCGTTCTCCCCTGACTCGGCGGCTTCGCCATCCTCGTTCTCGACGTCCTTGGGGCTGGCGGCCCTGATCTGACTGTCGAGGTCGGCCTTCTTCGCCTCTAGCTCGGTGATGGCCTCGACGAAATCACTCATCAGGAACTTGACTAGCTTGTGCTCCAGCGGGCTTTCCTTGCTGACCCTGTCTTCCAGCGCGGTGACGATGCTGGTGCGCCATGCGTCGGCCACGCCCTTGGCCCCGCGCGCCATCAGGGTGAGGAAGTCGTACTTGGTCTGATACCAGAAGCCGGCCACGATGCCTCGCACCTGGAAGGGGTCGAGCAGGCCGATGGCCTCCAGGCTCTGACTGAAACTAGCCAGCAGGTCGTTGCGAAGGGCCACCAGACTGGCCGCATTGTCCATTTGCCCGGACAGTGCCGTGATACGTGCGCTGTGAGCTTTCCACCATTGCTCGAAAGCGGCGCGAATGTCCGCCTCCTTGGCGACCAAACCGGCATTGCTTTCGATGGTCGGCTTGAGGGCCTGTCGTTTGTCGAGGGCAGGCGCGAAGTCGAAATACTTGGCATCCCTTTCAACCAGCAGGTCCATCGGGTTCAGGCCGTGGGCGCTGAACAATCCGGCTCTGTCGGCCACCTCAGCCTTGGGGATGCCGCCCACCAGATGAGCCCGCACGTCGTGCGGCTCGGATGGCGGCGCGTTGTCGGCGTAGCGCCGAATATTGAGGTTGTACTCATTGGTTTTGAGTGCGGCGTTGTCGACGATGGCCGAGAAACCGTCGATTGCGCGGAATTCGTCAAAGGTGGTGACGATCTTCTCAATGTGCTCGGGAAGCAGGTAGTTCTGCGCGCGACCTTCGAAAAACTCGCGATCTGCATTGATGAACAGCACTTTGCCCTGGCGCTTAGCGGGTTTGCCGCTGACGCGGTTGGCACCCTTCTGCACGCGCTGGCGCAGCACCAGAATGCAGGCCGGAATGCCGGTGCCGTAAAACAGGTTAGGGGCCACGCCGATGACGGCCTCGAGCAGGTCGTCCTCAATGATGCCGGCCCGGATGGTCCTCTCTTCGCCCCCCCGGAACAGCACACCATGGGGTAGAACGGTGGCCACCATGCCGCCATCGCGCGTGACGGCCAGCATGTGCTGCAGGAACATCAGGTCAGCTTTTTTTGCCCCGAGAGGCACCTGGCCATAGGGGAAGCGCTCAGCTTCAAACTTCGGCTTCCATGCGGGATTACCGTCGGCATCCTTCTCGGTATTGCCCCAGTGGATGGAGAACGGCGGATTGGTGAGCACGCGGTCGAAGTGCATCAATTCGCCACCCTCGACATGCTGTGGCTCGGCCAGAGTGTCCTCGTTTTGCAGATTAGCGGTGCTGATGCCGTGCAGCAGCATGTTCATCTTGGCGATGGACCACACTGTGCCGTTGAACTCCTGCCCAAACAGGTTAGCCTTGCGGCCGTCTTCACCGTGTTCATCAATGTACTCCTTGGCCGCGATCAGCATGCCGCCAGAGCCACAGCAGGGATCGTAAATGTCGTGCTTGAGCGCGGGCTTAATTAGTCGCACCATCATCCGCACCACCGAGCGCGGCGTGTAGAACTCACCACCCTTCTTACCCGCCGAATCGGCGAACTCGCCGATCAGGTACTCGTAGGCTGCACCTAGCAGGTCAGGGAACTCGAAGTCTTCATTGCGCAGGCGATGCAGGTTGAAATGCGTGATGAGCTGCTGCAGCTTGATATCGGGGATCTTGCTCTGACCGATCTTTCTTGTGAAGTCGATGTGCTCCAGCACGTCATACAGACTGACGTTGTCGCCCTCAATTCCAGCAAGCGCCTTACTCAGAAGACTCCCAACATTTGGCTGTCGCGAATTGTCGACCAAGTGGTCATAGCGAGACTCCTTGGGCACCCAGAAGTATCCATCCTTCTTGTACCAGCGTTTGTTCTCAGCCGAGGCCTCAGCCTGAGCGCGCGTCTTACCCGCGTCGATCTCGATCTGAATCACCTCTTCTCGGCGCTGCTCGAACAAGTCAGAGCAGCGCTTGAGGAATAGCATCCCAAAGATGTACTCCTTGAATTCGGATGCATCCATCTTGCCGCGCAAGATGTCGGCGGCTTTGAACAAATGACGTTCTAGCTGAGAAAGGGTCAAAGGCATACTAACAATCCAATCGAGTTCGTGTATCTCTCGGCAAGACGCATCAGGCGCGTTGCTCGAGAATGTTTTTTCCCTGCGCAGTGACATCCCGGGAACAGTGCAGGACGGCCATGCCGTAGGGTGCCAGGTGCCCATTGGGCCACAGCCGATTTTTTCGGTCCAGTGGCCAAGGAAACGCATCGTAAGTCTTCCGCGATTCGACGCCAAACGAACCGGAGTTGGACGTGCGGTCGTGGGTAAAGGGCACGCCAAGTTTCCCGAGTCTAAAAAAACAAGGGCGCCTCTCGGCGCCCTCCTTCTTTCAACTCACTCCCACTCAATAGTAGCCGGCGGCTTCCCCGAGATGTCATAGACAACCCGCGACACCCCCCGCAACTCATTGATGATCCGGTTGCTCACCGTCCCCAGGAACTCATACGGCAGATGCGCCCAATGCGCCGTCATGAAGTCGATCGTCTCCACGGCCCGCAGCGCAATCACCCACTCATAAGCACGCGCATCGCCCACCACGCCCACCGACTTCACCGGCAGGAACACAGCAAACGCCTGGCTGGTCTTGTCGTACAGGTCGGCCTTGCGCAGCTCATCAATGAAGATGGCGTCGGCCTTGGCCAGCAGCTCGGCGTACTCGCGCTTCACTTCGCCAAGGATACGCACGCCCAGGCCGGGGCCCGGGAACGGATGGCGGTAGACCATGGTGCGCGGCAGGCCCAGCTCAACGCCCAGGCGGCGCACTTCGTCCTTGAACAGTTCGCGCAGCGGCTCCACCAGGCCCAGCTTCATGTGCTCCGGTAGGCCGCCCACGTTGTGGTGGCTCTTGATCACATGCGCCTTGCCGGTCTTGCTGCCGGCCGACTCGATCACGTCCGGGTAGATGGTGCCCTGCGCCAGCCACTTGGCGTTCTTCAGCTTGTTCGACTCTTCGTCGAAGATCTCGACGAACAGGTTGCCGATGATCTTGCGCTTGGCTTCCGGGTCGCTCACGCCTTCCAGCGCGGCGAAGTAACGGTCGGCGGCATTCACGCGCACGACCTTCACGCCCATGTGCTCGGCGAACATCGCCATCACCTGGTCGCCTTCCTGCCAGCGCAGCAGGCCGGTATCCACGAACACGCAGGTCAGCTTCTCGCCGATGGCCTTGTGCAGCAGCGCGGCCACCACGGACGAATCGACGCCGCCGGACAGGCCCAGGATCACCTCGTCATCGCCCACCTGTTCGCGCACGCGGGCGATCTGGTCGTCGATGATGTTGGCGGCGGTCCACAGGGTCTGGCAGCCGCAAACATCCACCACGAAGCGGCGCAGCAGCGCCTGGCCCTGCAGCGTGTGGGTCACTTCCGGGTGGAACTGCACGCCGTACCAGCGCTTCTCTTCATTGGCCATGGCGGCCACCGGAATGCGGTCGGTGGTGGCGGTGATGGTGAAGCCCGGCGGTGCAACGGAGACGTGGTCGCCGTGGCTCATCCAGACATTCAGCTTCGGCTCGCCGCCGTGGTCGCTCAGGCCCTTGAACAGTGCATCCGGGTTGATCACGTTCACTTCGGCGTGGCCGAACTCGCGCTGGTCCGCCGCTTCGGTAGCACCGCCCAGCTGCGCGGCCAGCGTCTGCATGCCGTAGCAGATGCCGAAGATCGGCAGGCCGCTGTCGAACACTTCCTGCGGCGCGGCCGGCGCACCCGGCAGCGTGGTCGATTCCGGGCCACCGGACAGGATGATGCCCTTGGCGCCAAACGCCGCGATCTCGGCCGGGTTGTGGTCCCACGCCCAGATTTCGCAGTAGACGCCCAGCTCGCGGATGCGGCGGGCAATCAGCTGCGTGTACTGCGCGCCGAAATCGAGGATGAGGATCTTGTCGTTATGGATGTTGGTCATGGCGCCCCGGCAATGCAGTAGGGAAAACGAAATCAGATTTACGGCGGCAGATGGAGAAAGAGGAACGGGAAGTGCTTCCCCGTTCCTCTTTGCTCGGCCCGCGTCAGGCGCGGTAGTTCGGCGGCTCTTTGGTGATCGTCACGTCGTGGACGTGGCTCTCACGCTGGCCGGCGCCGCTGATCTTCACGAACTTGGGCTTGCTGCGCATCTCGTCGATGGTGGCGCAGCCCACGTAGCCCATGGTGGCGCGCAGGCCGCCCATCAGCTGGTGGATGATGCCGCCCACCGGGCCGCGGTACGGCACGCGGCCTTCGATGCCTTCCGGCACCAGCTTGTCGGCAGTAGCGGCGTCCTGGAAGTAGCGGTCCTTCGACCCCTTCTCCATGGCAGCCAGCGAACCCATGCCGCGGTAGCTCTTGTACGAACGGCCCTGGTACAGCTCGGTCTCGCCCGGCGATTCCTCGGTACCGGCCAGCAGGCCACCGACCATGATGGTCGAGGCACCGGCAGCCAGCGCCTTGCCGATGTCGCCGGAGTAGCGGATGCCACCGTCGGCGATCAGCGGGATGCGGTCCTGCAGCGCTTCGGCCACCAGATCAATGGCGGTGACCTGCGGCACGCCGACGCCGGCGACGACGCGGGTGGTGCAGATCGAGCCCGGGCCGATGCCGACCTTGACTGCGTCAGCGCCGCTGTCCAGCAGCGCCAGTGCGGCTTCGCCGGTGCAGATGTTGCCACCGATGACCTGCACGTTCGGGAAGTTCTTCTTGACCCAGCTGACGCGGTCCAGCACGCCCTGCGAGTGGCCGTGCGCGGTATCGACCACGATCACGTCCACGCCGGCGGCGACCAGCGCTTCCACGCGGCGATCGGTATCGCCACCCACGCCGACGGCAGCGCCGACCAGCAGGCGGGTCGACAGATCCTTGGCAGCATTCGGGAAGTCGGTGTTCTTCTGGATGTCCTTGACGGTGATCAGGCCACGCAGTTCGAAGGAATCATTGACCACCAGCACCTTTTCGATGCGGTTGCGGTGCAGCAGCTGCAGCACTTCATCAGACGCAGCGCCTTCCTTGACCGTGATCAGGCGATCCTTCTTGGTCATGATGTGGCGGACCGGGTCGTCCAGCTCGGTCTCGAAGCGCATGTCGCGGTGGGTCACGATGCCGGCCAGCAGGCCGTCGCTGCCCACCACCGGCACGCCGGAGATGTTGTGCGCCTGGGTCAGGGCCAGCACGTCGCGGATGGTGGTTTCCGGGCCGACGGTGATCGGGTCGCGGATGACACCGGCCTCGAACTTCTTGACCTTGGCCACTTCCGCGGCCTGCTGTTCCAGGCTGAGATTCTTGTGGATGATGCCCATGCCGCCGAGCTGGGCCATGGCGATGGCCAGGCGGGCTTCGGTGACGGTGTCCATGGCTGCGGACAGGATCGGAAGCTTCAGCTTCAGGTCTCGGGTCAACCGCGTTTCGAGGTTGACGTCCTTGGGCAGGATGGTCGAGTGGGCGGGGACGAGCGAGACGTCGTCGTAAGTGAGTGCTTCAGCCTGGATGCGCAGCATCGGCATACCCGAGATGTGGGGAAGCGCGACATTTTACCCTGTTTTCGCGTCGCGTGGCAGGGGGTAGATGCGACGCAGTGTCGCGCCGGCGGCGATTGGTTCAGGGGCCCGGCTACCGCTTTGGTGGGCGCCAACCTGGGTTGGCACGACCCGTCCGGCACCGGCACTCCAGATGGGCCGATGGCCCTGATGGATGTGTGCCAACCCAGGTTGGCACCTACCACGGCAGGCCAGCGGCCGGCCCTACCCGTCAGCTCAGCGCTTCCGCCGCTTCCAGGGTGTTCTGCATCAGCGTGGCCACGGTCATCGGGCCCACGCCGCCCGGCACCGGGGTGATCCAGCTCGCCCGCTGGGCGGCCGCCTCAAACCCGACGTCGCCCACCAGGCGGCCATCGTCCAGGCGATTGATACCGACGTCGATCACCACCGCGCCCGGCTTCACCCACTCGCCCGGCACGATGCCGGGGCGGCCCACCGCCACCACCAGGATGTCGGCGTTGCGCACGGCCTGTTCCAGCACGTCCTTGGGGGTGAACTTGTGGCAGCTGGTCACGGTGCAGCCGGCAATGAGCAGCTCCAGGCCCATCGGGCGGCCGACGTGGTTGCTGACGCCGACGATGGTGGCATTGCGGCCGCGTACCGGCTGGTCGGTGTGGCCCAGCAGCGTGGTGATGCCGCGCGGGGTGCACGGGCGCAGGCCGAACTCGCGCAGGGCCAGGTGGCCGACGTTTTCCGGGTGGAAGCCGTCCACGTCCTTGCGCGGGTCGATGCGCTGGATCAGCCGGCGCGCATCGGGGATGCCCGGCAGCGGCAGCTGGATCAGGATGCCGTTGATCTTCGGATCGGCGTTGAGCTGGTCGATCAGGTCGAGCAGCTCGGCCTCGGTGGTACCGGCCGGCAGGTCGTAGTCGTGCGCCTCGATGCCGACCTTCTCGGCGGCGCGGCGCTTGTTGCGCACGTACACCGTCGAGGCCGGGTCGCCGCCGACCAGCACCACGGCCAGGCCCGGGCGGCTGCCACCAGCGGCCACGCGGGCGTCGACGCGCACCTTCAGGCTGTCGAGCAGGTCCTCGGCGATGCGGCGGCCATCAAGGATGCGGGCAGAATGCGGGGCGGCGGAATCAGTCATCGGGGGCAGGCGTGGAGCGGCGGGGACGCTATTGTCCCTGATTCAGGCCCCCTCGCCCACCGCCGTGCGCCGACTCCGCGCACCGGTAGTGCCGGCCGCTGGCCGGCAACCTCATGACCTCGGAACGTTTGCGCATCTGCCGGCCAGCGGCCGGCACGACCAACCACCGGCTTCGGCAATTCCCCACACGGTAGTGCCGGCCGCTGGCCGGCACCCCCATGACGTCGAAACGTTTCCGCATTTGCCGGCCAGCGGCCGGCACGACCAACCGCCGGCTTCGGCAATTCCCCACACGGTAGTGCCGGCCGCTGGCCGGCACTCCCATGACGCCGGAACGTTCGCGCATTTGCCGGCCAGCGGCCGGCACTACCAACCGCCGGCTTCGGCAATTCCCAAGACGGTAGTGCCGGCCGCTGGCCGGCACCCCATGACGTCGGAACGTTTCCGCATCCGCCGGCCAGCGGCCGGCACGACCAACCGCCGGCTTCGGCAATTCCCCACACGGTAGTGCCGGCCGCTGGCCGGCACCCCCCATGACGCCGGAACGTCTGCGCATCTGCCGGCCAGCGGCCGGCACTACCAACCGCCGGCCTCGGCAATTCCCCGCACGGTCGTGCCGGCCGCTGGCCGGCAACCCCATGACGTCGGAACGTTTCCGCATCCGCCGGCCAGCGGCCGGCACGACCAACCGCCGGCTTCGGCAATTCCCCACACGGTAGTGCCGGCCGCTGGCCGGCACCCCCATGACGTCGGAACGCTTGCGCATCTGCCGCCCAGCGGCCGGCACGACCAACCACCGGCTTCGGCAATTCCCCACACGGTAGTGCCGGCCGCTGGCCGGCACCCCCATGACATCGGAACGTTCGCGCATCCGCCGGCCAGCGGCCGGCACTACCAAGCGATCAGCGACCGGGCTTTATTCTTCCTCTTCCGGCACGTCCTGCGGGTTCAACGTCTTGCTTGCCCGCTTCGGCGCGGTGAACGGCGTCGGCGTCGGCACGCCCTGGCCGGAGTTGCCGAACACCATCTTGGCGCCGGCATTCAAACCACCACCGGCAATTTCCAACTCGAAACGCTCGGCATCGCGGCGGCGGATCTGCTCGGCAATCTCCACCGCGTCATCCTCATCCGCACCCAGTTCCACCAGCGCGGCTTGGCCGAACAGCACCGCCGATTCAAACGTCTCGCGGATCTGGAAATCGACACCGGCATGGATCAGCCGCAGCGAATGTTCGCGGTCGAACGAGCGCACCATCAGCTTCGCCTGCGGGAACTCGTGCGACACCAGTTCGACGATGCGGTCGGCGGCCTCGGCCTTGTCCACGCACACCGCAATCGCACGCGCGGTGGCCGCGCCCGAGGCATGCAGCACGTCCAGTCGCGTTCCGTCGCCGTAATAGATCTTGAAACCGAAGCGCGCGGCGCTCTGGATCATCTCTACATCGTTGTCGATGATGGTCACGTCCACGTCGCGCGCCAGCAACGACTGGCTGGCCACCTGGCCGAAGCGGCCGAAGCCGATCAGCAGCACGCTGCCGGACAGGCCCTCGGCCTCGTCCACGCCGTCCATGTTCACCGTCGGCTTCGGTGCGATGCGCTTGTAGACCAGCACCACCAGCGGGGTCAGCGCCATCGACAGCACCACCACCGCGGTGAAGTTGGCATTGATCTCCAGGTTGATCACGCCGGCCGATGCGGCGGCAGAGAACAGCACGAAGGCGAACTCGCCGCCCTGTGCCATCAGCACGCCCCGGTCCAGCGCCTGCGCGTGGTCGCTGCCCATGATGCGCGCGACCACGTAGATGCACAGCGCCTTGGCTGCCATCAGCGCCAGCACCAGGCCGAGGATCAGCGGCCAGTTGCCGGCCACCACGCCCAGGTCCAGCGCCATGCCGACGCTGAGGAAGAACAGGCCCAGCAGGATGCCGCGGAACGGCTCGATGTCCGCCTCAATCTGGTGTCGGAAGGTCGATTCGCTCAGCAGCACGCCGGCCAGGAACGCGCCCATCGCCATCGACAGGCCGGACAGCTGCATCAGCAGCGCCGCGCCCAGCACCACCAGCAGCGCGGCGGCGGTCATCACCTCACGCGCCTTCGATTCGGCCAGCACGCGGAACAGCGGATTGAGCAGGAAGCGGCCGACCAGCACCAGGCCGACGATGGCGCCCACGCCGATCGCCACCGACAGCCAGCGCGAACCCTCGCCATCGGCACTGCCCGCGCTCGGCGCCATCCATGCCACCAGCGCCAGCAACGGCACGATCAACAGGTCTTCGAACAGCAGGATCGAAACGATCTTCTGCCCCGACGGCAGCGCGATGTCGCCGCGCTCGGCCAGCAGCTGCATCACCACTGCGGTGGAGGTGAGCACGAAGCCGGTGGCGCCGATGAAGGCAACCTGCCAGGGGAAGCCGAACAGCTTGGCGATGCTGGTCAGCACCAGCGCACAGGTGACGATCTGCAGCGTGCCCAGCCCGAAGATTTCCTTGCGCAGGCTCCACAGGTGCGAGGGCCGCATTTCCAGGCCGATCACGAACAGGAACATCACCACGCCGAGTTCGGCGGTATGCAGGATCGCCTGCGGGTCGGAGAACCAGCCCAGGCCGAACGGTCCGATCGCCAGACCGGCAGCGAAGTAGCCCAGCACCGAGCCCAGGCCGGCCCGGCGGAACAAGGGCACCATCACCACCGCCGCGCCCAGCAGGGCGACGACCTTGACCAGCTCGCTGGTCGCTGCTTCTGCCGCCATGCGGTGTGTTCCCCAAGATCCAGAATCGGGTTCAACAATAGAGCAATGCCGATGACGGCAATAGCACGCATGTTGCGCCGGATTGTCTTGGAGGTGGAACGATGGTGGGTAACCGCCCCAGCATCATCCCGAAACCAATGCACGTCGCTGTAGATCCACGCCCTGCGTGGATGACGCCCGGCCGGACTCACCCGCCCCGGCAGAACGCGGCGTAATCGATATACCCCGGGAACGGCACACCCGCCGCACACACCGGGCACTTCGGGTCGGGCCGGATGCCTGTCTCACGAAATCGCATGCCCAGCGCATCGAAGCGCAGCAGCCGACCGACGAGTGGCTCACCGATGCCCAGCAGCAGCTTCAGCACCTCGGTCGCCTGCAGCACGCCGGCCAGGCCAGGCAGCACGCCCAGCACGCCCGCCTCGGAACAGTTCGGCGCGAACTCCGGCGGCGGCGGCTCGGGGAACAGGCAGCGGTAGCACGGCGCCACGCCACGCTGGCGGCCAGCGTCAAACACGCTTACCTGGCCGTCAAAGCGCTCGATGGCGGCGTAGACCAGCGGCTTGGCGTGCTTGATGCAGGCGTCGTTGAGCAAGTAGCGCAGCGGGAAATTGTCCGACCCATCCAGCACCACGTCCACGCCGTCCAGCAACGCATCCACGTTTTCGGAGGTGACCCGCTCGGGCACCGCCTCGACCTCGATCGACGGATTCAACGCCAGCAACCGCTCGCGCGCCGAATCGACCTTGAGCTGGCCGACGCTGGCTTCGGTATGCACGATTTGGCGGTGCAGGTTGCTGCGCTCCACGCGGTCGTGGTCGGCAAAACGCAGGTGCCCTACCCCGGCTGCCGCCAGGTAAAAACCGGCCGGCGCGCCCAAACCGCCGGCACCCAGCACCAGCACGCGCGATTGCTGCAGCCGGCGCTGGCCCGCCTCGCCCACCTGCGGCAGCAGCAGGTGGCGCGAATAGCGATCAAAGAAATCACGCTCGGCGGCGCTGGCCAGCGGCTGCACCAGCGGCAGCGACTGCTCGCGCCAGGCCACGGTGCCGCCGGTCACGGAAGCCACATGGGTGTATCCAGCCTCCAGCAGGCACTGCGCGGCATCGGCCGAGCGCTTGCCGCTCTGGCAGATCAGCAGGATCTCCTGGTCGTGCCGCGGCAGATGCGCGACCGGGTCGGCCTGCAGTTCGCCCTTGGACACGCCGCGCGCGCCCTCTGCCATGCCGCCGGCCCGTTCGTGCGCCTCGCGCACGTCGATCAGCACGGCGCCATGGGCCAGGCGCTCGCGTGCCTGTGCGGGGGAAAGCTCTGGGATGCTCATGGGCGCATTATCACGCACGTGGCGGCAGGCCGCCTTGGCCGATACCTGCAAACATGGGGGACTGCCGGCTGCTGGCCGGCATGGCCATGAACGCACGGGATGACGCGAGGTTGCCGGCCAGCGGCCAGCACTACCACAAACAAGAAAGGCGGCCCTGCGGCCGCCTTCCCGTGAATCACTTGCCCTTGACGTGCTTCATCAAGCGCCGCTTGGCCTTGACCTGCCGCTCGGTGAGGACGTTCTTCTTGCCCTCGTACGGGTTGGTACCCTCGCGGAAGATGAAGCTCACCGGCGTGCCGATCAGCTTGAAGCGCTTGCGGAAGAAGTTCTCCAGGTAGCGCTTGTACGACTCCTGCAGTTCCTTCAGGCGGGTGCCGTGCACGATGAAGGTCGGCGGGTTGGAACCGGCCGGGTGCACGTAGCGCAGCTTGGAGACATGGCCGCGGATGGTCGGCGGCGGGTTGGTCTCGTACGCCACTTCCAGCGCTTTGTTCACTTCGCTGGTGGTGAAGGTCTTGTTCGCCGATTCGTGCGCGCGGTGCACCGCACGGAACAGCTCGCGCAGGCCCGAGCCATGCTTGGCCGAGATGCGCACCGACTCTGCCCACGGCACGAAGCCCAGCTTCAGCGACAGCATGGTTTCAGCCTGCTCGCGCTGGTACTCGGTCAGGCCATCCCACTTGTTGATGGCGATCACCAGCGCGCGGCCGGCATCGAGCACGGCACCGAGCACGGTGGCGTCCTGGTCGGTCACGCCTTCGGTGGCGTCGAGCATCAGCACGGCCACCTGGCACTGCTCGATCGACTGCATGGTCTTGACCACCGAGAACTTCTCGACGACCTCGTCCACGCGCGAGCGACGGCGCAGGCCGGCGGTATCGATCAGGCGGTATTCGCGGCCATCACGTTCCAGGTCCACCGCGATCGAGTCGCGGGTGGTGCCCGGCACGTCGGAGGCGATCATGCGCTCCTCGCCGAGGATGCGGTTGACCAGGGTCGACTTGCCCACGTTCGGGCGGCCGACGAAGGCGATGCGGATGCGGTTCGGATCGTTGTCCAGCTCTTCACCGCTGCCTTCTTCCGGCAGGCGCTGGATCACTTCGTCCAGCAGGTCATCCAGGCCCTGGCGATGCGCGGCCGACACGGTCAGCATCTCGCCGAAACCGTAACGGGCGAACTCGGAGCGGACGCTGTCCTCGTCGGTACCGTCGATCTTGTTGATCAGCAGCAGCGTCGGGCGCGACAGCTTGCGCAGCCAGGACAGGATCTCGTCGTCCAGCGCCGAGGTGCCCTCGCGGGCATCGACGACGAACAGGATCAGGTCCGCTTCGGCAGCCGCCGCACGCGCCTGGCGGGTGGTGGCACCGGCCAGGCCTTCGTCCTCACCGGCGATACCGCCGGTATCCACGACCAGGAAATGGTTGTCCTCGTCGAGGCGGCAGACGCCGTAGTTGCGATCGCGGGTGACGCCGGGCTGGTCATGGACCAGGGCGTCACGCGTGCGGGTCAACGCATTGAAAATGGTCGACTTGCCGACATTCGGCCGTCCAACCAGGGCGACCAAAGGCAGCATCGCGATTACTCCGTATTAATTTGCCAACCGGAAGGCGGTCAGCTTGCCATCCACGTTCTGCACCAGCAGCACCCCGTCTGCGACGACCGGCTGGGCCAGCAGGGCATCACCACCGCTCTTTGCCCGTGCCGCCATCGCACCATCGGAGGTCTGCAACCAGTGCACGTATCCCTTGTAGTCGCCGACCACCACGTAGTCGCCCTGCAGCGCCGGGCCGGTCAGCGAACGACGGGCCAAGGCGGTCTGCGACCACATCGCTGCGCCGCTGGCCTTGTCCAGGCCGAACACGCCGCCCTTGTTGTCGGTGACGAACACATTGCCCGACGACACCGCCACGCCGCCCGCACCGCCATGGTCGCGCGCCCACAGGGGGCGACCGGTCGGGCCTTCGATGGCCATGGTCTGGTTCTTGAAGCTGCTCACGTAGAGGGTGTTGCCCTCCAGCACCGGCGCGCCATCGACGTCGGCCATGCGCTCCAGCTCGGTACGGCCTTCGCCGTTGCCCAGGTTCTGCTCCCACAGGGTGCGGCCATCCTGCTGGGCCAGGGCGGCAACCGCGCCCTCGTCCTTGCCGATGAACAGCACGCCCGGACCGGTCACCACCGGCGCGTTGCCGCGCACGGTCAGCGCCGGCAGCTCGCTCGGGTTGAACCACTTCTGGGTGCCGTTGCCGGCATCGAAGGCGGTGACGCGGCCATCGTTGCTGCGCACGTAGACCAGGCCCTGGGCCACGGCCGGCGCGGCAATGACTTCACCCGGGACACGGGCGCGCCACTTCTCGCTGCCGTCGTTGATGTCCAGCGCGATGACCTGGCCATCCAGCGTGCCGATCACGACCAGGTTCTCACCGACACCCGGGCCGCCGGACAGGCGCAGCTTGGCCTTCTTCTTTTCCTTCTTCGGCTCCCAGGTCCAGACCTTCTTGCCGGTCTGCAGGTCGATGGCGTGCACGCCACCGGTGATCGCCGCAGCGAACACGTGGCCGTTGGCGACCGCCGGGCCCTGGCGCACGCCGATGCGGCGCTCGCCCTTGCCGAGGTTGACCGACCAGACCTTGCTGACCTTCACGGTCGGCTCGAACTTGACCAGCTCAGCCGGTTCCTGTGCCTTCTTCGCGGCCGCGTCCTTGCCGGCGAACCAGCCCTTCATGGTGCTGCAGCCGGTCAGGGCCATGCCCATCAGGAGCACGGTGGCGACGCGGGTGATCATGACCTTCTGACTCATCAAACCGACTCCGCAGGGGCGGCGACGGTGCCGCCGGCGTCCATAACCTTGGTTTCCAGCAGGCGCCGCTGCGGCGCTGCCACGTCCAGCGTCTTCAGCGCCTTCTCGTACTGTGCACGGGCCTCATCACGCTTGCCCTGCGCCATCAGCGCATCGCCATGGATTTCCAGGCTGCTGCTGTCGGTGGCGCTGCCCAGCAGCTTGATGGCCTCGTCGCTCTTGCCGGTGGCCACCAGCAGGCGGGCCACGCGCTGGTCAACCACGCGCTGCAGGTCGCCTTCGACCTTCACATTGCGCAGGGTCGCCAGCGCTTCTTCGTTCTTGCCAGCGTCGACCTGGGCCTTGGCCAGCTGCAGCGCTGCGAGGTCGCCGTAGATGCTGGACGGGCCGGCTTCGAGCGCCTTGACCGCCTTGGCGGCGTCGTCAAGCTTGTTCTGCTGCAGGCCCTGCAGGGCCTTCTGGTACTCGACATTGGCCGAGGCCAGCTTGCCGCCCTGATCCTTCTGGTACCACTGCCAGCCGGCAATGGCACCGATGGCGATGACTACGCCACCGAGGATGCTGGCGCCATTCTTCCGCAGCCAGCTGCGGACGCGTTCACTTTGTTCGTGCTCGTCGAGCAGATCGTCGATCGCCATGCGTACTCTCGCCCCGCCCATCGGGAGGGACCATTGGGATTATCGAAGGTGGTGAAACCGCGCCTCAGTGCGAAACCGGGACAACGGAGCCTTCAGAGGATACCTGAAAGCGTGCCACGTTGGCTCGCTGGTAGGGGGTCAGATCGACGATAGCGCCGTTCTGCTGAACCTGGACCGCCGAGGCGTTGCCCAGGGTCACCCGGGTCACCTGGCCCGGCGTGAAGCTGCGGGTTTCGCCGGACCTGATCAGCGCCTTCTCGACGGTGCTGCCGTCCGGGCCGCCGATGTCGACCCAACTGTCGCCGCTGAACTGCATTTCCAGCGTGTTGCCAGCCGCTGCCGGGGCCGGGACCGGACGCGGCACCGGGGCCAGCGAGGCCACGTACGGGGTGGCGGCCGGCTTGCTGGCCGGGGCGGTGGCCGTGTCAGCCGGGGCCGCGGCGTCGGTACCGGCGGCGGCCGGGGTCACCGGCACGGCGGCCGGGATCGCATCCAGCGAGGCGGTGTTCGGCGACGGAGTGGCGCTGTCGTCGAAATGGCCACGGGTGGCGAACCACACCGGCACTGCCAGGACTGCGGTGATGCCGACATACAGCACGCGCCGGCCGAGGTTCTCGGCGATGCGGCGCGCACGCGGGGTATGGGTATGACTGACCAGGGTGGGCGGAACCACCGGGCCGACCTGGGCCTGTTCCAGCAGCTGGCCCACGTCCACGTCGAGCAGGCGCGCATAGCTGCGCAGCTGGCCACGCACGAACACCGGCGCCCCCAGCTTCTGCCATTGTTCCTCTTCCAGCGACTTGACCACCTGGACCGGCATGCGCAGGCGCGAGCCGACATCTTCGAGGGTCAGTCCGGCCGCTTCACGGGCCTGGCGCAGGCGGGTGCCGCAGCCGGCCGCAGTCTCGAGAGCGCTCACAGTCTGGTCATCAATCACAATGCATCAACCCTGGAGTTAGGAGCCCGCTTCCTGCGGAAATTCCTGTCGAATCCGCTGCAGATAACGATCAGATGCCGCCCGATCGCCCAGCTTCACTTCGATTTGAGACGCAAGTTGTAACACGGAACGCGTTGCGGGTGCAGCCGCAATCCTACGTTCGGCGAAGGCCCGGGCTTCCATGTAGCGGCCCTGGCGGTAGCTCAGCTGGGCCATCGACTCCAGCGCGACCGGGTTGGCCGGGGCCGCCACGAGCGCCGCACGCAGGTCGCGTTCGGCACGTTCAAGCTGGCCCGCATCCAGTGCGCAACTGCCGGCATTGGCCTGCGCTTCGCCCGGGGTGGGATAGCCCGGCGCCTGCAGCGCGCGGTCGAACCAGACCAGCGATTCGGCCGGCCGGCCCTGCTGGCACAGCCAGGCACCGTAGTTGTTGAGCACGTCGCCGCGCTGCGGCGCCAGTTCGGCGGCCTTGCGGAAGTTTTCGCCGGCCTGCCGGGTGCGGCCACGACGGTCGTCGATACCGGCCTGCAGCACCAGCGCGTCGGGGGCCTCGGGCGCCAGTTTCAGCGCGTCGCGCACCTTGCGCTCGGCGGCATCGAGGTTGCCGACCTGCAGATCGCGGGTCGCCAGCGTCAGCAGGTCGCGCCAGCGCACTTCGCGCCGGACGCTTTCCGGGTCACCGACCGAATAGACCGGGGCCTGGCTCGGGCCGAGCTTGGCCTTGGGATGGGATTTGCAGCCACCGACCGCGACGGCCAGCACGCCTGCGCACAGCACCAGCCAGAGGCGGTCAGGCTGCGGCATCGCTCCCCTTCCCCGCCTGCAGCGTCTTGTTGAACTCCGCCTGGCGGCGGGTGCGGTCCATCACCTGGCCCTTGAGCTGGCCACAGGCGGCGTCGATGTCGTCGCCACGGGTGCGGCGCACCATGGTCAGCACGTTGCTGTCGAGCAGGATCTTCTGGAAGGCGCGGATGTTGGCCTCCTCGGAACGCTCGTAGCGGGTGCCCGGGAACGGATTGAACGGGATCAGGTTGACCTTGCCCGAATCCTTGGCCTGCACCGCGTTGTCGAACTGGCGCATCAGGCGCGCCAGCTCGCGGGCATGCTCGGGCTTGTCGTTGATGCCCTTCATCAGCGTGTATTCGAAGGTGACCGATTCGCGGCGCTTGTTGGCGCGCAGGTAGCGGGCGCAGGAGGCCATCAGCTCGGCGATCGGGTACTTCTTGTTGAGCGGCACCAGGGTCTCGCGCAGCGCGTCGTTCGGCGCATGCAGCGACACCGCCAGCGACACGTCGCTCTCGGCGGACAGGCGGTCGATCTGCGGCACCAGGCCGGAGGTCGACAGGGTCACGCGCTTGTTGGCCAGGCCGTAGCCCAGGTCGTCGCGCATCACGCTCATGGCGCGCACGACGTTGTCGAAATTCATCAGCGGCTCGCCCATGCCCATCATCACCACGTTGGTGAGGCGGCGCATCTGGTGCGGCACGTTGCCCAGGTGGCGCGCGGCGACCCACACCTGGCCGATGATCTCGGCGGTGGTCAGGTTGCGGTTGAAGCCCTGGGTGGCGGTGGAGCAGAACGTGCAGTTCAGGCCGCAGCCGACCTGCGAGGACACGCACAGCGTGCCGCGGGTCTTGTCCGGGATGTACACGGTCTCGATGGCGTTCTTGCCATCCACGCCCATCGCCAGCAGCCACTTGTGGGTGCCGTCGGCGGAGGGCTTGTCGAACACGATGTTGGGGACAACGACCTCGGCATGGGCCTGCAGCTTGGCGCGCAGGACCTTGCCGAGATCGGTCATTTCATCGAAGTCGGTGACGTAGCGATGGTGGATCCACTTCATCACCTGGTGGGCACGGAACTTCTTTTCGCCGAGAACCTCGACGAAGAACTTCTCCAGGCCCGCGCGATCGAGGTCGAGCAGGTTCTGCTTGCCAGCCGTGGGTGCCGACTTCGGCAGCGGCTGGATGGCGGGGGACTGTACGACCTCGTTCACGGCATTACTCTCAGCGCGAGACGACTTCGGTGGCGGCGAAGAAGTAGGCGATTTCAATCGCGGCATTCTCGACCGAGTCCGAGCCGTGGGCGGCGTTGGCATCGATGGATTCGGCGAAGTCGGCGCGGATGGTGCCCGGCGCGGCTTCCTTCGGGTTGGTGGCGCCCAGCAGGTCGCGGTGGGCCAGGACGGCGTTCTCGCCTTCCAGGGCCTGGATCATCACCGGGCCGGAGATCATGAACTCGACCAGCGCGTTGAAGAACGGACGCTCGCGGTGCACGGCGTAGAAGCCTTCGGCTTCACGGCGCGACAGCTGCTTGTACTTGGCGGCCACGACCTTCAGGCCGGCCTTCTCGAAGCGGGCGTAGATTTCGCCGATGACGTTCTTGGCAACGGCGTCCGGCTTGATGATCGAAAGGGTGCGCTCCAGCGCCATGGGATGTCTCCAATGGAATCGGGCCGCTGATGGCCCGAAGGGTAACATGAAAAAAACCCGCGTCGGGACGCGGGCTTAGCCTGATAAACGTAGGCGAATTGTAAAAGATAAAGCGCTGGCGTGGTAGTGCCGGCCGCTGGCCGGCATTGGGCGCCATTCAACCGCGGGGCTGCCGGCCAGCGGCCGACCCTACCCCATTCACCCACCTGAGTGAAATCTGACCGGACCGGCCGATTTTGCTGCACTGCAAAATGCCATACGCTACCGTCTGGTCCTAGTATCAAACAATCGTTTGATTAAGGTCTGCCCGCCGATGGCCAAACCCGCCCACTTCTCGACCAAGGACCGGATCCTCGGCGCGGCCGAGGAGCTGTTCGCACAGCACGGCTTCGCCGGTACCTCGCTGCGCCAGGTGACCAGCCAGGCCGACGTCAACATCGCAGCGGTCAACTACCACTTCGGCTCCAAGGAAAACCTGGTCAACGAGGTATTCCGCCGCCGCATGGACGAGATGACCGGCGCCCGTCTGGCGCAGCTCGAGCGCGCCCGCAGCGAACACCCCGGGCAGCTGCGCCCGGTGCTGGCCGCCTTCGTCGAACCGGCACTGGCACTGGCCCAGGACCGCCAGAACGGCGGCGCTTTCGTGCGCGTGATCGCCCGCGCCTACGCCGAGAAGAACGACAACCTGCGCAAGTTCCTGTCCGACCACTACGGCCACGTGCTGCGTGCGTTCGGCAAGGCCATTGCCGAATGCGCGCCCGGCCTGAGCAAGGAAGAGCTGTACTGGCGCCTGGACTTCCTGGCCGGTTCGCTCACCTACGCCATGGCCGACTTCGGGCTGATCAAGCGTCCCGCCGGTGTCACCGAAGCGGCGCATCGTGCCCATGCCGCCCACGAACTGATCCATTTCGCCGAAGCCGGGTTCCGCGCCGCCGCACGCGCCAGCGCCCTGCCCGCTTCCCTTGATTCCACCCAGTAACTGCTGACCAACAAAGGCCTTACACCATGTCCAATTCCCTGCTAGTCCGCCGCGCCGCCGTGCTGGGTGCCGGCGTCATGGGTGCCCAGATCGCCGCCCACCTCACCAACGCGGGCGTCGACACCGTGCTGTTCGACCTGCCTGCGAAGGAAGGCCCGGCCGACGGCATCGTGCTGAAGGCGATCGCCAACCTGGGCAAGCTGAGCCCGGCGCCGCTGGCCAGCAAGTCGCTGGCCGAAGCCATCACCCCGGCCAACTACGACTCCGGCCTGGAGCAGCTGAAGGACTGCGACCTGATCATCGAGGCCATCGCCGAGCGCATGGACTGGAAGCAGGACCTGTACAAGAAGATCGCGCCGTTCGTGGCCGACCACGCGGTGCTGGCCTCCAACACCTCCGGCCTGGGCATCAACAAGCTGGCCGACGTGCTGCCCGAACAGCTGCGCCACCGCTTCTGCGGCGTGCACTTCTTCAACCCGCCGCGCTACATGCACCTGGCCGAGCTGATCCCGGCCACCACCACCGATGCCGCCGTGCTGGAAGGCCTGGAAGAATTCCTGGTCACCACCCTGGGCAAGGGCGTGGTGTACGCCAAGGACACCCCGAACTTCATCGGCAACCGCATCGGCGTGTTCTCGATCCTGTCGACCATCCACCACACCCAGCAGTTCGGCCTGGGCTTCGATGAAGTGGACGGCCTGACCGGCCCGCTGGTCGGCCGCCCGAAGTCGGCCACCTACCGCACCTCCGACGTGGTCGGCCTGGACACCATGGCCCACGTCATCAAGACCATGGGCGACACCCTGCCGAACGACCCGTGGCATGCATTCTTCAAGTCGCCGAAGTGGCTGGACGCGCTGATCGCCAAGGGCGCGCTGGGCCAGAAGACCGGTGCCGGCATCTTCCGCAAGGTCGGCAAGGACATCGTCGTGCTGGACCTGGAGAAGCAGGACTACCGCCCGGCCGAGCGCACCGCCGCCCCGGAAGTGGTCGAGATCCTGAAGATCAAGAATCCGGCCGAGAAGTTCGCCAAGCTGCGCGAAAGCCAGCATCCGCAGGCGCAGTTCCTGTGGGCGACCTTCCGCGACCTGTTCCACTACAGCGCCTACCACCTGGCCGACATCGCCGAGACCGCGCGCGACGTCGACCTGGCCATCCGCTGGGGCTACGGCTGGTCGCTGGGCCCGTTCGAAACCTGGCAGGCCGCCGGCTGGAAGCAGGTGGCACAGTGGATCGCCGATGACATCGTCGCCGGCAAGAGCATGAGCAATGCGCCGCTGCCGGACTGGGTGTTCGATGGCCGCGACGGCGTGCATGCCGCCGAAGGCAGCTACAGCCCGTCGCGCAACGCCAAGCTGCCGCGCTCGTCGCTGCCGGTGTACCAGCGCCAGCGCTTCCCGGACCCGCTGCTGGGCGAGACCTTCGCGCCGGGCGAGACCGTGTTCGAGAACGACGGCCTGCGCATGTGGCATGACGGCGATGGCATCGCGGTGGTCAGCTTCAAGACCAAGATGAACACCGTGTCCGACCAGGTGCTGGACGGCCTGCAGGAGTGCGTCAGCCGCGCCGAGAAGGACTTCCAGGGCCTGGTGATCTGGCAGCAGAAGGAGCCCTTCTCCGCCGGTGCCGACCTGGCCGGTGCGCTCGGCCTGCTGCAGGCCGGCAAGGTCGACCAGTTCGAAGAAATGGTCGCCAACTTCCAGCGCACCAGCCAGCGCATCAAGTATTCGCTGGTGCCGGTGGTGGCCGCCGTGCGTGGCCTGGCCCTGGGTGGCGGCTGCGAGTTCCAGATGCACAGCGCCAAGACCGTGGCCTTCCTGGAAAGCTACATCGGCCTGGTCGAGGCCGGCGTCGGCCTGCTGCCGGCCGGTGGCGGCCTGAAGGAACTGGCCGTGCGCGCCTCGCAGGCCGCGGGCCCGGGTGGCGACGTGTTCGCCGAACTGAAGAAGACCTTCGAGACCGTGGCGATGGCCAAGGTGTCCAACTCGGCGGTCAACGCCAAGGAACTGGGCCTGCTGCGCAGCACCGACAAGGTGGTGTTCAACAGCTACGAGGCCCTGCACATCGCGAAGGCCGAAGCACGCGCCCTGGCCGAAGCGGGCTACCGCCCGCCGCTGCCGGCACGCCGCATCCAGGTGGCCGGTGACGTCGGCATCGCCACCTTCAAGATGATGCTGGTCAACATGCTGGAAGGCCGCTTCATCAGCCCGTACGACTACGAGATCGCCGAGCGCATCGCCACCGTGCTGTGCGGCGGCAAGGTCGATCGCGGCACCCTGGTCGACGAAGAATGGCTGCTGACCCTGGAGCGCAAGCACTTCGTCGAACTGGCCCAGCAAGAAAAGACCCAGGCCCGCATCGCGCACATGCTGAAGACCGGCAAGCCGCTGCGGAACTGACGGAAGACATCGGTAGTGCCGGCCGCTGGCCGACAACCTCTTCCAACCCCTATTCAAGAGATCATTGCAATGACCAAGCAAATCCAGGACGCCTACATCGTCGCCGCCACCCGCACCCCGGTTGGCAAGGCGCCCAAGGGCATGTTCCGCAACACCCGCCCCGACGACATGCTTGCGCACGTGCTGCGCAGCGTCGTCGCCCAGGCCCCGGGCGTGGACGTCAACCGCATCGATGACGCGATCATCGGCTGCGCCATGCCCGAAGCCGAGCAGGGCATGAACGTGGCGCGCATCGGCGTGCTGCTGGCCGGCCTGCCCAACACCATCGCCGCGCAGACCGTGAACCGCTTCTGCTCCTCCGGCCTGCAGGCCGTGGCGCAGGCCGCCGACGCGATCCGCCTGGGCAACGCCGACCTGATGCTGGCCGGCGGCACCGAGTCGATGTCGATGGTGCCGATGATGGGCAACAAGATCGCGATGGCACCGAGCGTGTTCGACAACGACCACGTGGCCATCGCCTACGGCATGGGCATCACCGCCGAAAAGGTGGCCGAAGAGTGGAAGGTCTCGCGCGAAGACCAGGACGCCTTCGCCCTGGCCTCGCACCAGAAGGCCATGGCCGCGATCCAGAACGGCGAATTCAAGGACGAGATCAGCCCGTACGAGATCGTCTCGCACCTGCCGGACCTGGCCGATGGCCAGCGCATCATCACCCGCAACAAGATCGCCGACACCGACGAAGGCCCGCGCCCGGATTCCTCGGCCGAGGGCCTGGCCAAGCTGCGCCCGGTGTTCCGCAACGGCCAGTTCGGCGGCACCGTCACCGCCGGCAACTCGTCGCAGATGAGCGACGGCGCCGGCGCCGTGCTGCTGGCCTCGGAGCAGGCGATCAAGGATTACGGCCTGACCCCGCTGGCGCGTTTCGTCAGCTTCTCGGTGGCCGGCGTGCGCCCGGAAGTGATGGGCATCGGCCCGATCGCCGCGATCCCGAAGGCACTGAAGCAGGCCGGCCTGACCCAGGACCAGCTGGACTGGATCGAGCTCAACGAAGCCTTCGCCGCGCAGTCGCTGGCGGTGATCCGCGACTGCGGCCTGGACCCGGCCAAGGTCAACCCTCTGGGCGGCGCGATCGCCCTGGGCCACCCGCTGGGCGCGACCGGCGCGATCCGCACCGCGACCCTGCTGCATGGCCTGCGTCGTCGCCAGCAGAAGTACGGCATGGTGACGATGTGCATCGGCACCGGCATGGGCGCGGCGGGTATTTTCGAGGCGCTGTAAGGTTCAAGGCGTTGCCGGCTGATTGCTGGCGGTGGGGCCCGGGTGGATGAGACTGCCCGGGACACGCCGTGAACCCGTCCCTGGGGGCTTGGCAGCGGCATCCATGCCGCTGACAGTCCCGGTCAGCCTCACCCACCCGTGCCATCCATCATTCCGCGCGGCGGAAGGGTGAGCAAAGGCAGGATCAAGAGCTGGGGTCAGAGCCCTTTGCTACGCAAAGGGATCCGACCCCACAAGCAACCCCACAAGCAAAAAAGGCAGCCATCGGCTGCCTTTTTTGCTTTTGCTCTTGCCCTTGATTCCGCCCTTCCCGTCCGCGCCCGCAGGAAACCTGACAGGCGGGACGGGTGGGCCGTTGCAGGACCGTTGGCGCCATGGATGGCGCCATCGAGCCCCCATGGACGGGTTTACGGCGTGTCCTGCAACGGCCCACCCGTCCCGCCCATCACGTATCAATCAAAGCGCTGACGGAGCGCTTGATAAACCCCTTATTCCGCCAGCATCGCCGCCAGCTTCTCCCGCGCCGGGCCGGCCAGCTTCGGGTTGTCCAGCGCGAAGCGGATCGTCGCCTCCACCAGGCCCAGATGCGTGCCGCAGTCGAAACGGGTGCCCTCGAAACGATAGGCGTCGACCTCTTCGGTCTTCAACAGCTCGGCAATCGCATCGGTCAACTGGATCTCGCCGCCGGCACCGGTCTGGGTCTGTTCCAGCAGCTCGAAGATCTTCGGGCTCAGTACATAACGGCCGACCACCGCCAGGTCGCTCGGCGCGTCCTCCGGCTTCGGCTTCTCGACGATCTGCGAAATGCGGCCCTTGCGGCCATCGAACGCCTCGGTGGCGACGATGCCGTAGCTGGCGGTCTTCTCGTGCGGCACGTCTTCCACCGCAATCACGCTGGCACCGCTGGCCTCATTGAGGTCGGCCATCTGCTTCAGTGCACCGGCACCGCGGTTCCAGATCAGATCGTCGGGCAGCAGCACCGCGAACGGCTCGTCGCCGATCACGGCCTTGGCACACAACACCGCATGCCCCAGGCCCAGTGCCTCGGCCTGGGTCACGAAAATCGCGCGCACGCCATTGGGCAGCACGTGCCGGATCAGCTCCAGCTGCTCCTGCTTGCCGGCGCGCTCGAGCTTCTGCTCCAGCTCGTAGGCCTTGTCGAAATAGTCGGCCACCGCATGCTTGTAGCGGTTGGTGATGAACACCAGGGTGTCGCAGCCGGCCTCGATGGCTTCATCCACGGCGTACTGGATCAGCGGCCGATCAATGATCGGCAGCATCTCCTTCGGCACAGTCTTGGTTGCTGGCAGAAAACGCGTCCCCAGCCCTGCCACCGGGAATACTGCCTTGCGAATTCGCTTGCTCATTGGTGCCTGTTCGCCTCACGTGCCGGAAAGGGCACGACTTTAGCGGATGAAATGTAAGCATCCTGTTCGATTGGCGAGAATTCCGGCATCGTCGCAAACAGGATTTCCTGGATGCTGGCCGTGTCGTAGCTGGCAATCGCCTCACGCAGGCGCGGCACGTTGCCCAGCACCAGGTCGCGCGAGAACGCACGCACGCCAGCCTCGAGAATCTTGGGGTGCGCGGTCGAACGGTAGTCCTCGTCCGAATAGAACAGCGTCTCGTGCAGTTTCTCGCCCGGACGCAGGCCGGTATAGATGATCGGGATGTCCTTGTACGGCTGCTTGCCGGTCAGGCGGATCATCTGTTCGGCCAGCACGCGGATCGGCACCGGCTCGCCCATGTCGAGCGTGTAGATCGCGCCATGCGACGCGGAGGCGGCCGCCTGCAGGATCAGCTGGCAGGCCTCGGGAATGGTCATGAAGTAACGGCTGACTTCCGGATCGGTGACCGTGACCGGGCCACCGCGCAGGATCTGCTCGCGGAACAGCGGCACCACGCTGCCGGCCGACGCCAGCACGTTGCCGAAGCGCACCGTGACAAAACGGGTATGCGTGGACTTCTGGTCCAGGCTCTGGCAGATCATCTCGGCGTAGCGCTTGCTCGCGCCCAGCGCATTGACCGGGTCGACCGCCTTGTCGGTGGAGATGAACACGAAATGCTCCACGCGGGCTTCCAGGCAGGCGCGGGCCACGTTCTCGGTCGCCAGGATGTTGTTGCGCACCGCTTCGCGCAGCTGGCGCTCCAGCACCGGAACGTGCTTGTAGGCGGCGGCATGGAAGGCGGTATCGACCGGGTGCAGCGACAGCGCGTGGCGGATCACCGCCGGGTCACCGCAGTCGCCCAGCACCGCCTCGATCTCGACATCGGGGAAGCTGCGACGCAGCTCGCCCTCGATGGTCAGCAGCAGCAGCTCGCTGATCTCCAGCAGGATGATGCGACCGGCACCATGCCGCGCGCACTGGCGGCACAGCTCCGAGCCGATCGAACCACCGGCGCCGGTCACCATCACGGTGCGCCCACCCAACCAGCCGCGGATCAGGTTCCAGTCCGGCATGATCGGCTTGCGCCCCAGCAGGTCCTCGATCGCCACTTCCTTCAGCTGCCCAGGCAGCGACTGGCCCTGCAGGATGTCACTCAGTTTGGGCACGGTACGGAACGGCACGCCGGTGCTTTCGCAGATCGCCACCACGCGCTGCATGCCCGCAGCATCCAACGAGGGCATGGCGATGACCAGCAGCTTGGCGGCAGTCTCGCGGACCACCGTCGGTGCGTCGTCCAGGGTGCCGAGGATCGGCAGGCCCTGCAGCTTGGCGCCACGCAGGTGCGGTGCATCGTCGAGCAGGCCGACCGGCTCGAAGTTGCCGGAACGGCGCAGGTCGCGCACCAGGGTCTCGGCCGCCTGGCCGGCACCCAGGATCAGGACGCGGCGGGCGCTGGAATCGGACTGCAGCGCCTGGTAGTCCTTCCAGGCCCGGTACAGCAGGCGCGGCGCGCCCAGCAGGGCCGACAGCGCGAACGGATAGATCACCAGCACCGACATCGGCACGCCGTCGAAGCGCTTCCACATCAGCACCAGCACGATGGCCACCATGCCGATGAAGCTGGCCTTGAAGATGTTCAGCAGGTCGCTGACGCTGGCGAACCGCCACAGGCCGCGATACAGCCCCACGCGCCAGAACACCAGGCCCTGCAGCAGCACCAGCGTGGTATCGACGTTCCACAGGGGCAGCGCCGGGGCGTTGGGGAGGATCGAGTAGCGCCCCGCATGGAGCAGCTGCCAGCATGCCCAGACCATGAAAAGGTCGTGGCAGACGATGGCCGAACGCGGCATCAGGCCGAGGATTCTGTCCCGCCAGGGTGAAGCCATAAGTCAGGTATTTCCTTGTCGGTAGCGCATTCCATTGCGCAGGAGGAGCCAGAGGACGCTCAGCGCGGTGAACCACGCGATCGCCACGGCAGCCTCCCACCTCGGCTGCAGATTGGAGCAGACATTGAACACTGTAATGCTGAACAGGCCCAAAGCAAAGTACATCCCTGTCACCTGGGGGTGACTGGCTCCTGCCTGCACCGCGCGCTGGTAGACGTGCTGGGTATGGGGTTCCATCCAGCGTTGTCCTGAAATGATGCGCGCCAGCAGTGTGAAGCCCGCGTCCACGAGGAACGGCGAAACCGGTACCAGCAGCAGGATCCAGTTGATATCGGTGCGCACGCTGGCGAGCGCCAGCACGGCCGCGACCGCGTATCCCAGCGCTCCACTTCCGACATCGCCCATGAAGATCCGGGCCCGCGGGAAGTTGAACGGCAGGAATCCCAGGCAGGCCAGGCCCAGCGCCACCGCAGCCAGCGAGTACGGCCACGGCAGCACCGGCGCCAGCCCCAGCATCGCTACGACGGCCTGGCTGGCGGCGATGCCGTTGATGCCGTCCATGAAATTCCAGATGTTGATCAGCGAGGCAGTGAACAGCAGCACCAGCGTGGCCAACAGCCAGCTTCCGCCGTTCACCTTGACCAGGCCGGCCAGCAGCGCCGCAGCGATGAAGTGCACCAGCAGGCGACGCATCGCCGGCAGGGGCTTGTGGTCGTCCCACCAGCCGATGCCGGCCACCAGCACCAGCCCAAGGCTGGCCACCAGCAAGCTGGGAGTCGCTTCGGGCCAGGCCCACATGGCCACGCCAGCAGTCACCAGCAGGCTGATGACAATGGCGATGCCGCCACCGCGCGGGGTGGCAACGCTATGGCTGCGGCGTTCGCCGGGCTGGTCCATCAACTGCCGGCGCAGTGCGTAGCCGCGTGCCGCCCACGTCAGCAGCGCGCTCAGCAGGGCGAGCGCCAGCAGCGCGCCCATCACAAGCCAGGGCATGGATCAGAGCACCGCGTAATTCAGCAGCGGCTTGACCGTCCCCCACTCCTTGCAGCTCGGGCACTGCCAGTGGTGGGTACGCGCGCCGAAGCCGCAGCGGGTGCAGCGATAGGCCGGGTTGCGCACCAGCAGCTGGTCGGTGATGTGCTTGAGGTCGTGCAGGGTGGCCGTGGAATCGGCGCCCTCGGCCAGGGTCAGGTCGATCAGCGCGGACTCGCCACGCACCGACGGACGATCCTTGAGCTGGCGGCCCAGGTAGGCACGCGCCGGCGCCACGCCCTCCTGCTCTTCCATCAGCCGGGTCAGCGCCAGTACCGGGGCGATGCCGCGGTAATGCTCGGTCATCTCCGACAGGAACGCGCGCGCGCCTGCCAGGTCGCCAACCTTGCGGTAGTTCTGCATCAAGGCCGGCAGCAGTTCCGGCAGGTATTCGGGATCGTTGCGCGCGGCGCGCTCGAAGGCGCGTACGGCCGCCTCCGGGTTGCCGGCGTCGGTCTCCAGGCGGCCCTCGATGATGCCGGCGCGCACCGACATCGCGTCGGCCTGGTAGGCCCGCGCAATCGCTGCCCTCGCCTCTTCCAGCTTGCCGGCGCCACGGAACCGCTCGGCCAGTTCGCATTCGAACTGCCCGATCAGCTTGCCCATCGGCTCGCCGGTGACATCCTCGAAACGGGTGGCGTTGTCGATCGCCTTTTCCCAGTCGCGCTCGGCCTGGTAGATGCCGATCAGGTGCTTGAGCGCCTGCGGGGCGCGCTGGTCCAGCTGCGCCAGCTCGGTGAACACGGTCTCTGCGCGATCCAGCAGGCCGGACTTCATGTAGTCCTCGCCCAGCGCCAGCAGAGCCTGCACGCGCTGTGCATCACTGAGGTCGTGACGGTTGACCAGGCCCTGGTGCAGGCGGATGGCACGGTCGACTTCGCCGCGGCGGCGGAACAGGTGGCCCAGCGCGACCTGGGTCTCGAAGGTTTCCTTGTCCAGCTCGGCAATGTGCAGGAACAGCTCGATGGCCTTGTCCGGCTGCTCGTTGAGCAGGTAGTTCAGGCCCCGGAAATAGGTGCTCGACAGGCGGCTGACCTGGCTGTCACCGTGGCGTTGGCCGCCGCGACGTCCGATCACCCACCCGGCCAGTGCGGCCAGCGGAACGAACAGGAAAAACCAGAACCACTCGGTGACGAAATCCATCTTCGATCAACGTCCATCAAAAGATTGGTTGGAAGCGACCGGTGCCGGCGAAGCGACAGCGGACTTGTTGGCGCGGCGCAGCTGGCCGTAGAGCGGAATGACCACGCTCACCAGCACCAGCCCGGCACCGACCACCACACCGACCAGCAGCGCGGCGATCAGGGCCACGCCCACCGAGGTGTGCAGTTGGGTAAACAGCAGGTTGATCGACATCGCGGTCATGTTGACCGCACCAATGATCAACCCAAGGATCAGCACCGCCAGCAGGACCAGCAGACGAAAAACCTTCATGCGACAGCTCCAGTGGCAGGAGTCCGTAGCTTATCCGACTCGCGGCTGGATTCGCACGCGGTGGCGCGACGGCAGGCTCAGGCCGGATCGGCGTCCAGCGGCAGCACGCTGCTGACCCGCTCGCGCAGTTCCTTGCCCGGCTTGAAATGGGGGACATGCTTGCCCGGCAGGGCAACCGATTCGCCGGTCTTCGGGTTGCGGCCCAGGCGCGGCGGACGATAGTGCAGCGAGAAGCTGCCAAAACCACGGATTTCGATGCGATCCCCGGCGGACAGCGATCCGCCCATCATTTCCAGCAACGACTTCACCGCCAGATCGACATCATCGGCCTTCAGGTGCGCCTGCCGGCGCGCAAGGATTTCGATCAGTTCGGATTTGGTCATCACCGGCTCACATCAGGGGCATCTCAGCCTGAAACGGCCCGGGCAGAAGCCCGGGCCGTGCAGGAAACAACAAACAGCCTAAGGCCGATTACTCGGACTTGTTGCCGTTCAGCTGCGCACGCAGCAGCGCGCCCAGCTGGGTGGTGCCGCTGGAAGCCGAAGAGGACTGGTATTCCTCCAGCACTTCGCGCATTTCCGCGTCGTCCTTGGCCTTGATCGACAGCTGCAGGGTACGGCCCTTGCGGTCCATGCCCACGAACTTGGCTTCGATCTTGTCGCCGACCTTCAGGTGCTGGGTGGCGTCGTCAACGCGCTCGTTGGCGATGTCGCGGGCCGAGACGTAACCTTCGATGCCGTCAGCCAGCTCGATGATCGCGCCCTTGGCGTCGACTTCCTTCACCACGCCTTCGACCTTGGAGCCCTTCGGATTGGCGGCCATGTACTGGCCGAACGGATCCTGCTCCAGCTGCTTCACGCCCAGGGAGATGCGCTCGCGCTCCGGATCGACAGCCAGGACGACGGCGTCCAGGGTATCGCCCTTCTTGAAGTTGCGAACGACGTCTTCGCCGGTGGTGTTCCAGCTGATGTCGGACAGGTGGACCAGGCCGTCGATGCCGCCGTCCAGGCCGATGAAGATGCCGAAGTCGGTGATCGACTTGATCTGGCCCGACACCTTGTCACCCTTCTTGTGGGTGGCAGCGAAGGTTTCCCACGGATTGGCGGCAACCTGCTTCATGCCCAGCGAGATACGGCGACGCTCTTCATCGACGTCCAGCACCATCACTTCGACTTCGTCACCCACCTGCACAACCTTGGACGGGTTGACGTTCTTGTTGGTCCAGTCCATCTCGGAGACGTGCACCAGGCCTTCGACGCCCGGCTCGATCTCAACGAACGCACCGTAATCGGTGACGTTGGAGACCTTGCCGAAGACGCGGCTGTTGGCCGGGTAACGACGGCCGATGTTGTCCCACGGATCCTCGCCCAGCTGCTTCAGGCCCAGCGAAACGCGGTTGCGCTCGCGGTCGAACTTCAGCACGCGGACGTCCAGCTCGTCGCCGACGTTCACGACTTCCGACGGGTGACGCACGCGCTTCCACGCCATGTCGGTGATGTGCAGCAGGCCGTCGATACCGCCCAGGTCCACGAACGCGCCGTAATCGGTCAGGTTCTTGACGACACCCTTCAGGATCGCGCCTTCCTGCAGCTTGTCCATCAGCTGCTCGCGCTCTTCCGAGTGCTCGCTTTCGACGACAGCGCGGCGCGAGACCACGACGTTGTTACGCTTGCGGTCCAGCTTGATGAGCTTGAACTCGAGTTCCTTGCCTTCCAGGTAGGCCGGATCGCGCACCGGGCGCACATCGACCAGGGAACCCGGCAGGAAGGCGCGGACATCCTTGATGTCCACGGTGAAACCACCCTTGACCTTGCCGCTGATGCGGCCGGTGATGGTTTCGTTCTTTTCCAACGCTTCTTCCAGCTCGTCCCACACCATCGCGCGCTTGGCCTTCTCGCGCGACAGGACGGTTTCGCCGAAGCCGTTCTCGATCGAGTCGAGGGCGACCTTGACGATGTCGCCTTCGGCGACGTCGATTTCGCCAGCGTCGTTACGGAACTGTTCGATCGGCACGATGCCTTCGGACTTCAGGCCAGCGTTGATCACCACGACGTCGCCGCGGACTTCAACAACGGTACCGCTGACGATGGCGCCCGGCTTCAGCTTGGCCAGGTTGGCCTGGCTGGCTTCAAACAGTTCGGCAAATGATTCGGTCATTAGATTTACTCTGTTGGACACATGGGTCGGTGGCGTCCCCTTCAGGGGAATGGCGACCGCCCGCCTGTTGGTCGACCCCGGAAACGCAGGTCGTGTGTAGTAGGAAAACCGCCACGCATCATTGCGCGACGGAGCGGGTACAGCACTGCTATGCGCGACCACCGCCGATGCTGCTGGCAGTGCTCCCACGCGAACGGATCAGGCAGCCGGAACCGGAAGCAGATCCATCACTCGGGCAACGACATCATCGATGCCGATGCCTGTGGTGTCGATGAGGACAGCATCGTCTGCCGGCTTCAGGGGCGCCACGGTACGCTGGGCATCACGGGCGTCGCGGGCCATGATCTCGCGCAGGAGGTCATCAAAGTTAACAGAAACCCCCTTGTCTTTCAACTGCTTATGCCGGCGCTCGGCGCGCTCCTCGGCACTGGCGGTCAGGAAGACCTTGTAGGAGGCGTCCGGGAAGATCACCGTGCCCATGTCACGGCCGTCGGCGACCAGGCCGGGCAGCTCCCTGAATGCGCGCTGGCGCTCCTTCAGGGCGGCCCGGACCTCCGGGATGGCCGCAATCGCCGAGGCCAGCGCGCCGGTAGTCTCCAGGCGCAGCTCGTCGGTGGCGTCGGTGCCATTGACCATGACCCGCATGGCATCGCCCTGCTCGACAAACTGGACGTGGGTGTCGAAGGTGCAGCGGACCAGCGCCGAGGCGTCGGAAGTATCGATGTCGGCCCAGCTCGCGGCCACGCCCACCGCCCGGTACAGCGCGCCCGAATCCAGGTAATGCCAGCCCATCCTGCGCGCGATGATGCGGCTGATGGTACCCTTGCCGGCCCCGGATGGGCCGTCGATGGTCAGGACGGGAGCGAGTGGATTCATGGGGGTCCCAGAGCGTGTGAAGAGGCCATTCTAGCCCCTGCCAGACGCCCCGAGCGGGATCTTTTGTGCAACCACTTGAAACCATGAGGAAAAGCCCGGTAGAATGGCGGGCTTGAACGAGCGTCAACTGCCGATTGTCTTTCGCATATCGCGGCCACGCTCCACCCGAACAACTACTGTTTACGCCGAGGTATGCCATGAAAGTCCTGTCCTCCCTGAAGTCGGCGAAGGCCCGTCACCGTGACTGCAAGGTCGTGCGTCGTCGTGGCAAGATCTTCGTCATCTGCAAGTCGAACCCGCGTTTCAAGGCGCGTCAGCGCTAATCCTCACAGCCTCCTGGCTGCGGCGGGCCCTACGCGGGGCCGACCCGATGCAAGAAACCGCCTTCGGGCGGTTTTTTGTTTATGCGGCTTTTTCCTGCCGTTTTTGCTGTAATCGCCTTTCTTGACCACTGGGGAGTAGATCGAGATGAAGCGTTACCTGTCCGCCCTGGCCGTGATGGCCACCCTGGCCGCCGCCACACCGGCACTGGCCGATACCCTGCTTGTCGACCGTGCCCGCGAGAAGCCGGCCGGCGCCCTGCCCGTGCGCGGCCAGAGCATGCAGCAGGTGCAGGCGCAGTTCGGCGCGCCCAGCGAGCAGCTGCAGCCGCGCGGCGGGCAGAAGCGGCAATGGCCGACCATCAACCGCTGGGTGTACCCGCAGTTCACCGTCTACTTCGAGAAGCAGAAGGTGATCGACGTGGTGGCCAACCAGGCGGACCCGAACGAAATCGGCCCGAAACCGCCGATCCGTTGATCCCCTTACCCGCCGTGGGCGGGCCTGTGTAGCGAGACCATGAACCAGACCCTTCGTTTTCCTGCCGAGTGGGAAGCCCAGAGCGGCGTCCTGATTGCCTGGCCCACCGCCGACACCGACTGGGCCGACCGCCTGGGCCAGGTGGAAGAGACCTACATCGCCCTGGTCGCGGCCATCACCCGCTTCCAGCCGGTGCTGATCTGCGTGGCCGACGACGATGTGGAGACCTATGCCGAAATGCGGCTGCGCTCCAACCGCATCGACATGGACAAGGTCCACTTCACCACGGCCGCCTACGACGATACCTGGCTGCGCGACTCCGGCCCGATCACCCTGCGCCGCGCCGACGGCGGTTTCCAGCTGCTGGACTTCCGCTTCACCGGCTGGGGCGGCAAGTTCGACGCCACCCTGGATGACCAGCTGGTGGGCGTGCTCGACCAGGCCGGCGTGTTCAACGATGCGCCGGTTCGCAGCATTCCGTTCGCGCTGGAAGGCGGCGGCATCGAGACCGACGGCGAAGGCACCCTGCTGACCACCTGGAAGTGCCTGCACGAACGCCACCCGGACCGTGACCGCGCCAGCCTGAGCGCCGACCTCGCCGACTGGCTGCAGCAGGACCGCGTGCTGTGGCTGGACCACGGCTACCTGGAAGGCGACGACACCGACGCGCACATCGACACCCTCGCCCGCTTCGCCTCGACCGACAGCATCGTCTACCAGGCCTGCGACGACGAGAGCGACTCGCACTACGCCGAACTGCAGGCGATGGGCAACGAACTGGCGGCACTGCGCACCAAGGATGGCCAGCCGTACCGCCTGTTCCCGCTGCCGTGGGCCCGTCCGGTGATCGACGAAGGCCGTCGCCTGGCCGCGTCGTACGCCAACTACCTGATCGTCAACGGCGCGGTACTGATGCCGGCCTATGGCGACCCGGCCGACGACCTGGCCCGCGACGTGCTGGCGCAGGCCTACCCGGGCCGCGAGATCGTGCAGGTGCCCTGCCGCTCGCTGATCTGGCAGAACGGCAGCCTGCACTGCATCACCATGCAGCTGCCGGAAGGGCTGTTGAAGGCCTGAGAAAAGGTCGTGCCGGCCGCTGGCCGGCAACCAGGCAATGCCTGATGGATTGACGGGGATGCCGGCCAGCGGCCGGCACGACCATCACCCATTCAGCGCGCGACACGCCGCCGCCGTCCATCCGCGCTAACATGCAGGTTTTCCCCCGCAGGAACGTCCCGCATGAACTCGCGCAGCCCCCTTACCGTCGCCCTGATCCAGGAGCGCAACCACGGTGACGCCGCCGCCAACCTGGCGGTGATCGAAGCACGCGTGGCCGAGGCGGCTGCGCAGGGTGCCAAGCTGGTGCTGCTGCAGGAACTGCACAACGGTCCGTACTTCTGCCAGCACGAGTCGGTGGACGAGTTCGACCTGGCCGAGCCGATTCCGGGCCCGAGCACCGAGCGCCTGGGCGCGCTGGCGAAGAAGCATGGCGTTGTGCTGGTCGGCTCGCTGTTCGAGCGCCGCGCTGCCGGCCTGTACCACAACACCGCCGTGGTGTTCGAGAAGGACGGCACGCTGCTCGGCAAGTACCGCAAGATGCATATCCCGGACGACCCCGGCTTCTACGAGAAGTTCTACTTCACCCCGGGCGACATCGGCTTCAAGCCGATCGACACCTCGGTGGGCCGCCTGGGCGTGCTGGTGTGCTGGGACCAGTGGTACCCGGAAGCAGCGCGGCTGATGGCGCTGGCCGGCGCCGAGCTGCTGCTGTACCCGACTGCGATCGGCTGGGACCCGGACGATGTGCAGGACGAGAAGACCCGCCAGCGCGACGCCTGGGTACTGAGCCACCGCGGCCATGCCGTGGCCAATGGCCTGCCGGTGCTGAGCTGCAACCGCGTCGGCCATGAGGCTTCGCCGCTGGGTGCTTCGGGCATCCAGTTCTGGGGCAACAGCCACGTGCTGGGCCCGCAGGGCGAATTCCTGGCCGAGGCCGGTACCGAGGCCACCGTACTGCTGTGCGACGTCGACCTGCAGCGCAGCGAGCACGTGCGCCGCATCTGGCCGTTCCTGCGTGATCGCCGCATCGATGCCTACGGCGACCTGCTCAAGCGCTACATCGACTGAGCCGGAGCCCGCGCATGGCCGTCCTCATCCGTGATGCCGGCCCTGCCGACATCAATGCGATCACCGCGATCTACGCGGTGGAAGTGACCGACTTCGTCAACACCTACGAGTACGAGATCCCGGACGCGACCGAGATGCTGCGCCGCATGCGCGACATCGTCGATCGCGGCTTCCCCTACCTGGTCGCCGAGATCGATGGCCAGGTGGCCGGCTATGCCTACGCCAACACCTACCGCACCCGCGTGGCCTACCAGTGGACCGTGGAGAACTCGGTCTACGTCGATGCCCGCTTCCAGGGCAAGGGCGTCGGCACCGGCCTGCTGCAGGCGCTGATCGATGCCTGCGTGGCGCGTGGCTACCGGCAGATGGTGGCGGTGATCGGCGAACCGACCAACACCGCTTCAATCAAGCTGCACGAACGCTTCGGCTTCGAGCTGGTGGGCGTGTTCCGTGGCCTCGGCCGCAAGCATGGCCGCTGGCTGGATACCGTGCAGATGCAGCGCGCGCTCGGCGACGGCGCCGACACCGCACCTTCCAATGAATGAACCCATGACCGAAACCCTTCCCGAGACCGGTGACGACCTGTTCGCCGGCCAGCCGGTGCGCGTTGTCGAACGCGACGGCGTGCGCTACACCCTGCTGGGCACCGCCCACGTTTCACGCGCCAGCGTCGAGGCCGTGGAAAAAGCCATCGACAGCGGCCGCTTCGATGCAGTGGCTGTCGAGCTGGACCCGCAGCGCCTGCAGGCGCTGAGCGACCCGGACACGCTGGCCAAGCTCGATCTGGTCGAAGTGATCCGCAAGGGCCGCGTGGCCCTGTTTGCGGCCAACCTGGCGCTGTCCGCCTACCAGCGCCGCCTGGCCGAACAGCTCGACATCGAACCCGGTGCCGAGCTGAAGCGTGCGGTGGAGCTGGCCCGCGAGCGCAACCTGCCGGTGCACCTGATCGACCGCGAGGTCGGCCTGACCTTCCGTCGTGCGTCGCAACGGCTGGGCTTCTTCGGCAAGCTGAAGCTGGTTGCCGGGCTGGGCGCCGGCCTGTTCTCGTCGGAAGAAGTGGGCGAGAACGAGATCGAGAAGCTCAAGCAGGGCGACATGCTGGAGTCGAGCTTTGGTGAGTTCGCCAGCGAGAGCCCGGCGCTGTACGAAACCATCATCGGCGAGCGCGACCGCTACATGGCCACGCGCCTGCGCGAGGAACACACCCCGCAGCAGCGTGAAGTGCTGGCGGTGGTCGGTGCCGGCCATCTTGCGGGTCTCGCGCGCTACCTGGAAACCGACACCGAGGCCCCGGCACCGCTGCGCGCCGAGCTGGAGGCGGTGCCGAAGAAGCGCAACATTCCGTGGTTCACGCTCGGCATCCTGGCCATCGTGGCCACCGGCATCGGCGTGGGCTTCTACCGCGGCGGCCTGGGCGTGGGCACCGAGCTGCTGGCGACCTGGGCGATGTATACCGGCGGCCTGGCGGGCCTGGGCTGCCTGCTGGCCGGCGGCCACCCGCTGAGCATCCTCACCGCGATCGCGGTGGCCCCGTTCAAGCCGTTCCGCCTGAGCATCCCGACCGGCGCCTTCTCGGCGCTGGTGGAAGCACGGCTGCGCAAGCCGGCCTACGAGGACTTCCTGAAGCTGCGCGACGATGCGCAGAGCCTGAAGGGCTGGTACCGCAACCGCGTCACCCGCGTGGTGCTGACCTTCATGCTGACCAACATTGGCAGCATGCTCGGCCTGTGGCTGACCACGTTCAAGGTGTGGGGCAAGGTGGCAGGCTGATGGTTCCGCCGGGCATGGCCCGGCGCTACCGGTAGGTGCCAACCTTGGTTGGCACTATGCTTCAGGTCGCGAAGATCAGCCGGGCTTTGCTATGCCTTAACCCCTGCTCGAGCGACGCCGCGATGCAGTGATGGGTAACGCCGCGCCATGCCCGGCAAAAAAAGGGGGAGGCCGCCCCACTACGACCGGCCTCCCCCACACCACAACACGTTGTCGCGCACTACAGCCGGGCAGCGCCCGGCTCTACCCTTTCCAGGCCACGCGCACGGCGGATCAGCCGCGTCACGGCAGTGCGCAGGTCATCGAGCACCGCGTAGATCGTCGGCAGGAACAGCAGGCTGACCACCGTCGAGAACGCCAGGCCGCCGGCAATCGCGCGCGCCATCGGCGAATACTCCGGGCCGTTGCCAAACATCTGCGTATCGGTCAGCGAGATCGGGATCATCGCCAGGATCGCCGTGCCCATCGTCATCATGATCGGGCGCAGGCGTTCGCGTGAGCCTTCCACCAGCGCCTGGGTGCGGCCCATGCCGCTGCGCCGCAGGTTGTTGATGTGCTCGATCATCACGATGCCGTTGTTCACCACCACGCCCATCAGCACCAGGATGCCGATGAAGGACATGATCCCGAACGAAGTGCCGGTGATCCAGAACAGCCAGAACACGCCGAAGATCGAGAACAGCACGCCACTCATGATCGCCGCTGGGAACAGCAGCGACTCGAACACCGCGGCCATCACCACGTAGATCATCACCAGTGCGATCAGCAGGTTGAACACCATCTGCTGCATGGCTTCGTCGTCGTTGCCGTAGTCGCCGCCGTCGAAGGTGAAGCCATAGCCGGCCGGGAAGTTCATCGGCTTGAGCACGGCTTCGATCGCCTTGCGCCCGTCCGGCGCGGTGACCTTCTCGGCCAGGTTGGCCTTGATGGTCAACGTCGTCTGACGGTTGGTACGGCCGATCTGGGTGGCTGAGGAACCGACGTCCACGGTGACCAGGCTCAGCAGCGGCACGCTGCGCCCATCGCCGGTGCGCACGCTGAAACCGGCCAGGTCTTCCGGGCTGCTCTGCTCGGCGCCGGCAAAGCGCACCCACACCGGCACTTCATTGTCACCGCGGCGGAACTCGCGCATCGGGGCACCGCGCAGCGCCAGGCCGACGAAGCTGGCCACCTGTTCGGCGTTGAAGCCGAACGCTGCGGCACGCTCACGGTCGACGCGCACCTTCAGCTCGCCGCCCTTCTCGCCGTTGTCGATGCGCACGTCACGCAGCTCGGCACGCTGCGCCAGCAACGGCACCACTTCCTGGCCAATCTCCTGCAGCATTGAACTGGAGTCGCCCACCAGCTGCACCTGCACGCCCTGGTTGCCGCCACCACCGCCATCGCCCCCCTGGTTGCCGACGAAATAGTCGGTGCGGGCGGACTTCGGCAGGCCCTTGCGCAGCTCTTCCTGCAGCGCCTTGATGTCCTTGGCGTACTTCTCGTCCAGGGTGACCACCGTGGAGCTGCCCTCCTGCTCGCTGTACCAGGAGTACACCTGTTTCACGTGCAGGCGCTCGCGGTTCTGGTCGATCCAGTTCTCCACCCGCGCCACTTCCTCGGACATCTGCCGGTAGGTGTAGGCGCCCTTCCACATGTAGCCGATGAAGATGTCCTTGCCGCCCTCGCCCCCGAACATGTCGACCTTGGTCAGCTTCATCGGCACCAGGCTGACCAGTACCACCAGCAGGATGCCGAGCAGGCTCCAGCCGCGGTGGTGCAGCGACCAGTCCAGCAGCCGGGCGTAGCGGCGCTGCAGCCGCGCAATCAGGCCGGTCTGCGAGTGCACCAGCTTGGGCGTGGCCATGCGCGCGGACAGCATCGGGATCAGGCTGACCGCGACCAGCCACGAGGCCAGCAGCGAGACCGAGATGGTGATCGCGATCTGTGCCATGAAGATGCTGATGTTGTTGGTCTCGCCGAACAGGTTCGGCACGAACACGATGCAGTGGCACAGCGTGCCGGCGCTGAGCGCGATGGCCACGTTGCGGGTGCCGATGATCGAGGCCAGCCGCGGCTGCCCCGGCATGCGCTCGCGCTCTTGGTAGATGCTCTCGACCACCACCACCGCATTGTCGACCAGCATGCCGACGGCCAGCAGCAGGCCCATCATGGTCAGGATGTTGAGTGTCACCCCGACGAAGTACATGAAGCCCAGGGTGATGGTGAAGCAGATCGGAATGGCCAGGGTCACCATCAGCGTCGACGGCCAGTGGCGCAGGAAGAAGAACAGCACGGTGACCGACAGGATCAGGCCGACCGCACCGGCTTCGGCCAGTTCCAGCAGCGAGGAGGTTACCGCCTTGCCCTGGTTGTCGATCACCTTGATCTGCACGTCGCGCATCGACGGCTGCGCGCGGATCGCCTCGACCTCGGCCAGCGCCGCACGCGAGACGTCCACCAGGTTGGCGCTGCGCTCCTTGAAGATGTCCAGGCCGACGGCCGGGTTGCCGTCCAGGCGGCGCCCGTAGTTCATCCGAGCCGGCTTCAGGCGGACGTCGGCGATATCACCCAGGCGCAGGCCCTTGGCGTTGATCACCAAGTCGCGCATTTCCTGCAGGTCGGTGATCTCGCCCACCGGCTGCACGCGCACGCGCTGGCCGTTGTCGTCGATCTGCCCGGCCGAGATCGAGAAGTTCAGCGTGCGCAGGCGCTCGCTCAGCTCGTTGATGCTCAACCCATGCGCGTTGAGCCGGTTCGGGTCGATGGCGATCTCCACCTCGTTCGGCGGCGCACCGGTGATATCGACGCGGGCCACGCCCGGGATGCGCTCGATGCGCCGCTTGAACTCACGGTCGAGCATGTCATAGGCAGTGGTGAGATCGGTGGTGCTGGCCAGCCGCACCTTCAGCACGGGCTGGTCGCTGCTGGACCACTTGAACACGTTGTAGCGCTGCAGGTCGTCGGGCAGGTCACTGCGGATCGCGTCGATACGCTCGCGCGCGTCGGACGCGGCAATGGCGATGTCGCGGTCCCAGTCGCTGAACTCGATGTAGATCAATGCCGCCTCGGACGTCGCCGACGAACGCATCCGCTTGATGCCGGTCATCGTCGCCAGTGACTCCTCGACCGGACGGATGATGGTCCGTTCCACTTCCTCCGGGGTCGAGCCGGTATACGGAATCTGCACGAACAGGAAGGGCGCGGAGATGTCCGGCAGCGCCTCCAGCGGCAGCCGGAACGAAGCGATCAGGCCGATCACCACCAGCGACACGAAGCACATGATGGTGGTGACCGGGCGACGGATGGAGAACTCGGCAACACTCATGCCGGTTCCTCCACGCCTGCCGCGCCGCCCTCAGCGCCGTGCAGCCCTGCGCCGGCATGCTTGCGGCCGCGCTCGCGGTAGTAGGCATCGCCACGACGATCCATCAGGTCGTACACCACCGGGATCACCAGCAGGGTCAACAGGGTCGACACCAGCAGGCCCCCGATCACGGTGATCGCCATCGGTGCGCGCACCTCAGCACCCTCGCCCATCGCCACCGCCAGCGGCAGGAAGCCGAACAGCGTGCACAGGGTGGTCATGATGATCGGCCGCAGGCGCGAGCGCGCACCTTCCACCAGCGCCTCTTGCTTGGCCACACCGGCCTCGCGCAGCTGGTTGACCTTGTCGATCAGGATGATCGCGTTCTTGGTGACCAGGCCGACCAGCAGGATCAGGCCGATGAACACCACCACCGAGATGGGCTTTCCGGTCAGCATCAGCGCCAGGATCGCACCGACCAGCGCCAACGGGATGGTGAACAGGATCACGAACGGATGCAGCAGCGACTCGAACTGCGAGGCCATCACCAGGTAGACCAGGAAGATCGCCAGGCCGAAGGCGAAGATCAGCGACTTCGCCGCCTGCGCCAGCTCCTCGCCCTGGCCGCCGATATGCAGGCCGACGCCTGCGCCCAGCGGCTGCTCGGACACCATCTGCTGCACTTCGCGCATGGCCGCGCCGAGGTCGATGTCGCGCAGGTTGGCCGACACCACCGCAACCCGCGTCTGGTCGGCACGATGGATCTCGCTGGGGCCGGTGGTGGCGACCACGTCGGCCACCGCGTCCAGGGTCACCGGGCGGGTGCTGCCCGGATTGACGATCAGCCGACGGATGCTGTCCACGCTGGCGCGGTCACCTTCCTGCGCACGCACCAGCACGTCGATCTTGCGGTCACGGAAGCTGTAGCGGGTGGCGACGTCGCCACGCACCTTCTTCACCACCACGTCGGCGATCTGGCGGGTGGTCAGGCCCAGCGCACCGGCGCGCTCCTGGTCGAAGCGGATCTGGGTTTCCGGGAAGCCCTCCTCCACCGTCGACTTCACGTCGGCGTAGTGGGCGTTGCCGCGCAGCATCGCCGCCAGGCGCTGGCCGGCCACTTCCAGGGTCGCCATGTCCTGCCCGCGCAGCTCGATTTCCAGCGGCGTGGAGAAGCTGAACAACGCCGGCCGCGCGAAGTCGACCTGCGCGCCCGGATGCTGGCTCATGGTGCCGCGCAGGCGCTCGGTGATTGCCGCCTCGGTCTGGGCATTGCCACCGCCGGCCATCACCACGGTCAGCTTGCCGATGTTCTCGCCGCTCTCGGTGGGGCTGGCGTCCAGGCGGGTGCCGCTGCCGCTGACACCGTACAGCGAAGCCACGCCCTCCCCCTTGCCATGCGCCAGTTGCAGCTCACGCACCAGCGCGTCGGTCTGCTTCAGCGGCGTGCCGGCCGGCAGCTTCACGGTCATCTCGAACCGGTCCTGCGCCAGCTGCGGGATCAGGTCGGCGCCGAGCATCGGTACCAGCGCCATGGTCGCCACGAAGATGATCGTGGCCACGCCCAGCACCTTGCCCGGATGTGCCAATGCGCTCGGCAGCAGGCGCAGATAGCCGCGCTCGGCACCGGCGTAGGGCTTCATCGCCAGGTCACTGGCCTTGCGCATCACCGGCCCGACCACCGCCACCACGCCACGCCACAGGCGCACCACCAGCCAGGCCAGCGCATAGAAGCCCCAGCGCACGCTGGCGACCACGCCACGGCGACCCAGCGCGACCGGCTTCTGCCAGCGTTTCTGCGGCCGCCACGCTGCGTTCGGTGCCTCTTCCGGGAACGCCAGCGGCGGCCGTCCCTTCAGCGAGCTCAGCATCGGGATCAGGGTCATCGACACCAGCAGCGAGATCGCGATGGCGATCGCCACGGTCAGCGCCTGGTCGCGGAACAGCTGCCCGGCGATGCCATCGACGAACACCAGCGGCAGGAACACCGCGATGGTGGTCAGGGTCGAGGCGACCACCGCCATGCTCACTTCACGGGTGCCGGCGATCGCCGCCTGCAGGATGCCCAGGCCACGCTCACGGGCCTTGGCGATGCTCTCCAGCACCACGATCGAGTCATCCACCACCAGGCCGGTGGCCAATGCCAGGCCGCCCAGCGACATCACGTTCAGGCTCAGCCCGAGCTGGCCCATGAAGAAGAACGTGGCAATGATCGAGACCGGCAAGGACAGGCTGATCACGAACGTGCTCCAGCCATCGCGCAGGAACAGGAAGATGATCAGGATCGCCAGCAGGCCACCGATCACGGCATCCTTCTTGACGTCGGCGATGGCGTGCTCGATGAAGCGCGACTGGTCCTCGATGGTGGTCAGCTCGACGTCCGACGGGAACGTGCCCTTGATCTGCTCCAGCCGCTTGCGCAGCGCTTCGGCGGTGGACACGGTGTTGGCGTCACCTTCCTTGTAGATGGCCAGCTCGACCGCCTCCTTGCCGCCCAGGCGGATGATCGCTTCGCGCTCCTTGTAGCCCTGGCGCACGGTGGCGACGTCCTTCAGGCGCACCGGCACGCCGTTGGCGACGACGCTGGAGCCCGCACCTGACGATGCGCTCTGCGCCGCCGACGCCGCCGCGATGGCCGCTGCCGAACCGGTCGACGCGGCAATGTTGAACATCTGCTGCAATGCCGAGTCGGCCGCGCTGCCGTTCGAGCCCTGGGTGGTCACCAGCAGGTTGCGGATCTCCTCCAGGTCGGCGAACTGGTTGACGGTACGCACCAGGAAGCGCTGCGATCCTTCCTCCAGGCGGCCGCCGGAGATGTTGATGTTCTCGTCTTTCAGGCGCTTGATGACGGTGTCGATCGGCAGGTTCAGCTGCGCCAGCTTCTGCTGGTCGATGTCGACCTGGATCTCGTCCTCCAGTCCACCGCCGACCTTCACTGCCGCCACGCCGGTGACCGGCTCGAGCTTCTTCTTCAGGTCTTCATCGGCATAGCGGCGCAGGCCGGTCAGCTCGCGGACCGCGTCGGCATCGCTGGCCGGCGCGACCTTGTTGGACAGCACCAGGCGCATGATCGGCTCGGTGGACGGATTGAAGCGCAGCAGCACCGGGGCCTTGGCCTCCAGTGGCAGGTTCAGCGCTTCCATCTTGTCGCGCACCTCCAGGCTGGCCTGGTCCATGTTGGTGCCCCAGGCGAATTCCAGCACCACGTCGCTCTGGCCGGTGCGCGAGACCGACTTCAGCTTGCGCAGGTTCTTGACCACGCCGACCGCTTCCTCGACCGGCTGGGTGATCAGGGTTTCGATTTCAGTCGGCGCCGCACCGGTGTATTCGGTGCGCACGGTCAGCGTCGGGTAGCTCAGGTCCGGCAGCAGGTTGACCTTGAGGTTGCCCAGCGCGATCAGGCCGAACAGCAGCAGGGTGACCGTGCACATGGCGATGGTCACGCGGCGGCGGGTGGCAAACTCCACCAGGCCGCCGCGCATGCCGGCGGCGGCGCCGTCGCTCGCCGGCGAGGCACCGTGGTCGTGGCCCGGGGCGGTCATTGCGTGCTCCCGGCCTTGGCTGCCGGCTTGGCGGCCGTTGCGACCGTCTTCGCCTTCGGGTCGGCAATCACCTGCACCGCGGTGCCGTCGCGCAGGGCGACCTTGCCGGCGGTGACCACCTGATCACCGGCCGCCAGGCCATCACGGATCTCCACCCACGGGCCCTCGGCGTAACCCAGTTTGACCGGAACGCGTGCGACCTTGCCTTCGCGCACGCGGAACACCGCCGGCTCACCGTCGTCGAGCAACGCCAGGCGCGGCACCACCAGCGCATCGGCACGCTGGTCGTAATCGATGCGGATGCGCCCGAACATGCCGGGCTGCAGCGCGTGTGCTGCGCCGTCGAAGGCGCTGACCACGCGAAACGTGCCACTGCCCGAGTCCACCACCGGCGCAATGCGGTCAACGGTGCCGGTGAAGCTCTGCCCCGGCAGCGCGTCGGCCGCCAGGGTCACCGGCTGGCCGGCGCGCAGGGTGGCCAGCTCGCGTTCGGGCACGTTGAGCGTCGCCTCCAGTCGCGAGTTGTCGACGATGCGGAAGATCGGCGTATTGATCTGCACGAAGTTGCCGGTCTTGATCGAGCGCGAGGCGATCACGCCGGAAATCGGTGCGACCACGGTGGTGTAGGACAGTTCCAGCGTCGCCAGGCGGTACTGCGCGCGGACGTTTTCCAGATCGAAACGCAGCTGGTCGACATCGGCGGCGCTGACCATCTGCTGGCCGACCAGCTTCTGTGCGCGCTGGTAGTTGTTTTCCAGCTTGCGCATCTGCGCTTCGCTCTGTGCCACCGCCAGGCGCGCGCGGTCCGGGTCCAGCCGCACCAGCGGCTGGCCGGCGGTGACCCGCTGACCTTCCTCGACCAGCACCGCCAGTGCCACGCCGGAGGTCTTGGCGACCACCTGCGATTCGGCGCGTGGCTCCAGTGCGGCGGTACCGGTGTAACTGGCCGCGACCGCGCGATGGCTGGCCACCGCCACCTCGACCGGGACCGCATCGACCTTCTTTTCCTCCTTGGTCTCGGCGGCCTTGGCTTCGGAATTGGGCCCTGCGGCGCAACCGCCCAGCAGCAGGGAGGTGGAGATCAGCAGTGCGGCAGCGCAGATTCCGCTGCGACGGCCGGACAGGAGGGTTGGGTGCGACATCGTCAGGTCCCTGGAGGATGCGTGGACAGGTGTGGTAGCAAAGTAATGCACCACTTCACGGCAACACCATATCCCAAAGGTCATGGTGCCTTCACGCCGCCGGTCGGCCCGACCCCATTTCAGCTAGATGAAACCTGAGGCTATACTCGGGTCGTTCCGTACCCCACGCCGGAACGACCAGACCCGAATCCCCGGAAACGACACCATGCGCCCGCAGCCGCTCGCCGCTTGTCTCGCTCTGGCCGTCCTCCTGCCCCTTGGGGCCGCCGCACAGCCCGCTCCTGCTCCCTCCACGCCTGCCCCGGCCCCGGCTCCCGCTGCGGCGCCTGCGCCTGCCGCGCCCACCGGCAACTTCGACAATGGGCGCGTCCTGGCCTACACGTGCCAGGGCTGCCATGGCATTACCGGCTACAAGAACGCCTATCCCAGTTACCGGGTGCCGAAGATCGGCGGCCAGACCCAGCAGTACCTGGCCCAGGCCCTGACCGAGTACCGCCAGGGCAAGCGCCGGCATCCGACGATGCAGGCGCAGTCGATGAGTTTCAGCGAACAGGAGATCGCCGATCTCTCTGTTTACCTGTCCACCGTCAAGTAAGGCCCGCCCATGTCGAATGCCGCGCATCCGATGCGTCACGCCATCGCCCTGTCCGTTGCCCTGCTGCTGGCGGCCTGTTCACAGTCGCAGGTGGAAAACAGCGAGACCTCCGCCGCCGACCCGGGTCATGCCAGCGGCGAGCACGGTTCTTCGTCCTCGGCCGGCCTGCCGACCGGCCGCGAGGCCGCCGGCGAAGCCCGCGCCAAGGTGAAGGGCAAGGCCACCAACCAGAGCTGCATCGACTGCCATGGCGCCGACGGCAACGCACCGATCGACCCGACCTACCCCAAGCTGGGTGGGCAGTACGGTGACTACCTGGCACACGCGCTGCAGGCCTACCGCGCCGGTGATCGCCAGCATGCGCTGATGACACCGCAGGCGAAGGACCTGAGTGATCAGGACATCGCCGATCTGGCGGCGTACTTCGGCAGCCGGCCGAGCCAGCTGCGGGATCTGCACGGGGTCAAATGACCGCCGGCCCCCGGTGGGGGCGGACCTTGGTCCGCACGGACCGTTGATTGGTGGGTGCGGACCGTTGGTCCGCACAGATCCGGATATCCACGCATGGCGTGGATCTACTGATTCTCCATCCGATCAATCGGCGCACTGCTGGCGCCGACCGATACTCAGCCTTCCAGCTCTTCCCAGCGCGCGTAGGCGGCATCCAGCTCGGCCTGCACCTTGGCCAACTGCTGGGTGTGCGCCGTCACTTCGGCGCTGCTGCGGGTATAGAACGCCGGATCGTTCATCGCCGAGGTCAGCCCTTCGACGTCGCTTTCCAGCTTCTCGATGGTCTTCGGCAGCTGTTCCAGTTCGCGCGCTTCCTTGTAGGCCAGCTTGCGCTTGGGCGCTGCGGGAGTCGCTGCCGCAGCAGCCGGTGCAGCGGCCGCCGGCTTGGCGGCCGTAGCCGCCGCGGGCGCCGCCACGCTGGCCGCATAACGCTGCCAGTCGCTGTAGCCACCGACGTACTCGCCGATCACGCCATCGCCTTCCATCACCAGCGTGGAGGTCACCACGTTGTCGATGAAGTCACGGTCGTGGCTGACCAGCAGCAGCGTACCGGTGTACTCGCCCAGCAGCTCTTCCAGCAGCTCCAGGGTTTCCACGTCCAGGTCGTTGGTCGGTTCGTCCATCACCAGCAGGTTGGACGGCTGCGCGAACAGCTTGGCCAGCAGCAGGCGGTTGCGCTCGCCACCGGACAGGCGGGTGATCGGCGCACGCGCGCGCTCGGGGGTGAACATGAAGTCCTGCAGGTAGGCATGCACGTGCTTGCGCTTGCCGTTGAACTCGAGGAAATCGCGGCCTTCGGCCACGTTCTCGATCGCGCTCCAGTCTTCGCGCAGCACCGCGCGGTACTGGTCGAAATAGGCGATCTGCAGGTTGGTGCCGGCGTTGACCTCGCCCTTGGCCGGCTGCAGTTCGCCCAGCAGCAGCTTCAGCAGCGTGGTCTTGCCGCTGCCATTGGGGCCGATCAGGCCGATGCGATCACCGCGCATGATGGTGGTGGTGAAGTCGCAGACCATGGTGCGCTCGCCGAAGGCGAACGAAATGTCCTTGACGTCGATGACCTTCTTGCCGGAGCTGATGCCCTGCGCGGCTTCCATCTTGACGTTGCCGCTGAGATCGCGGCGCTGCGAACGCTCCACGCGCATCGCCTTCAGGCGGCGCACGCGGCCCTCGTCGCGGGTGCGGCGCGCCTTGATGCCCTGCCGGATCCAGACTTCTTCCTGCGCCAGCAGCTTGTCGAAGCGCGCGTTTTCCTGCGCCTGCGCATTGAGCCGTTCCTCGCGGCGGCGCTCGTAGTTGGCCCAGTCGCCGGGCCAGCTGGTGACCTGCCCGCGATCGATCTCGACGATGCGGGTGGCCAGTGCACGCAGGAAGCGGCGGTCGTGGGTGACGAACACTACGCTGCCACTCCAGCCCTTCAGGAACGCTTCGAGCCAGTCGATGGCTTCGATGTCCAGGTGGTTGGTCGGTTCGTCCAGCAGCAGCACGTCCGGGCTGGAGACCAGCGCACGGGCCAGCAGCACGCGGCGCTTCATGCCGCCGGACAGGCGGCCGAACTCGGCCTCGCCGTCCAGGTCGAGCTTGGTCAGCGTTTCGCTGACGCGCTGGTCCAGGCCCCAGCCGTTGGCGGCGTCGATCTTGGCCTGCACGTTGCCCAGGGCTTCGCCATCGAACACCTCGGCATGGCTGAGGTGGTGGAACTCGGCCAGCCACTGGCCCAGTTCGCCCAGGCCATCGGCAACGACGTCGAACACCGAGCCGGCCGCGCCGTGTGGCACTTCCTGCTCGAGGCGGGTGACGCGCACGCCCTGCTGCACGCGCACTTCGCCGTCATCGGGCTTGTGGTCGCCGGAGAGCAGCTTGAGCAGGGTGGATTTGCCGGCGCCGTTGCGGCCGATCAGGGCGATGCGTTCGCCCGGCTCGATCGACAGTTCGGCCTTTTCCAGCAACAACGGGCCGCCGACGCTGAAGTCGACGTTCTGCAGAGTAATCAGAGGCATCCGGACATTGTACGGGTTGGGGCACCGGCCGGGTTGCACACCCGGCACCCGCGGTGGTGCCGGCCGCTGGCCGGCAACCTCGACGGCAACGTCAAACGCTGGTTTCCTGTGGGACGGCGGGGGTCGGATCCCGTTGCTGCGCGACGGGCTCTGACCCCGTCGTGGAATTCGCGCAGTGTAAGACCGATCCCGGCTACCCCACCTCCCCCAGCAACGCCTGCAACCCCGGCAGCCAGTGCTTGCCCGGGTGGCGTACCAGCCAGAGCGTGCGCTGCAGGGGCGGCAGCGGAGTCTCGAGTACGCGCAGGCGGCCCAGGGCCAGCGGCTCTTCCAGCGCATGGCGCGAGAGACAGGCCAGGCCGAGGCCGGCGATGGCGGCCTGCTTGATCGCTTCGGTGTTGCCCAGCTGCAGGGTCTGCGCGAAGCCGCGCAGGTGCGGCAGCAACGCCTGTTCGACCGCTTCGCGGGTGCCGGAACCCGGTTCGCGCAACAGCCAGCGTGCGCGGCGCAGTTCATCCAGCGACCAGCGTGCGCGGGCATCGGCGGCGGCCACGATCACCAGCGGGTCCTGCTGCCAGGCGGTCACCTGCAGGCCACGCTCGTGGCAGGGGCCTTCGATCAGGCCCGCGTCCACATCCAGGCGCTGCACGGCGGCGACCACCCCGGCACTGTTGTCGATGCGCAGGTCGACCTCTGCCTGCGGGGCGTGCCGCAGCAGCTCGGCGATGCGCGGCGGCAGCAGGTAATTGCCGATGGTGGTGCTGGCGGCCAGTACCAGCCGCAGCGGTGCCCCCTGCGACGGGTCGCCACCGGCGGCCAGCTGCCGCTCCAGATCGGCGGCATTGACCAGCAGGCTGCGCGCCGGCTCCAGCAGTGCGCGGCCATGGCCGTTCAGGGCCAGGCGACGACCGATGCGGTCAAACAGCGGAGTACCGAAATGCGCCTCCAGTTCCTGCAGGGCGGCACTGCTGGCCGATTGCGAGAGCGCGATGGCCTGGCCCGCAGCCGTGGTACTGCCGTGATCGGCGATGGCCACGAAGACTTGGAGCTGGCGCAACGTCAGGCGCATGGCCGTTACCTTCTGGACAGGTAGATTTCACTCATATTATTCGTTTTACAGGTCAACGGCTGGGGCGCACGCTTGCCCCATCACTCCAGCCCTGCCCTGCCATGAACGCCCCCGCTCTCTCCTCCTGGTCCCTGCCCGCCCTGCGCCAACGCTGGCAGCCTCGCCTGCCCGGCCTGCTGCTGGTGGGCCTGGTCGCGGCGGCGTCGCTGTACCTGGCCGAGCTTCCCTGGCTCCAGGCGCATGGCCTGAGCGCGCTGACCGTTGCCATCGTCGCCGGCATCGTGGTCGGCAACACCGTCTACCCGCGGTTGGCACCGGGCAGCGCGGCCGGTGTCGGCTTCTCCAAGCACTGGCTGTTGCGCGCCGGCATCGTGCTGTACGGCCTGCGCCTGACCTTCCAGGACATCGGCCACGTTGGCTTTGGCGGTGTGCTGATGGACGTGCTGGTGGTCGCCAGCACCTTCGGGCTGGCCTGCTGGCTGGGCATGCGTGTGTTCAGGATGGAGCGCGAAGCGGCGATGCTGATCGGCGCCGGCAGCGCGATCTGCGGCGCGGCGGCGGTAATGGCCGCCGAACCGGTGGTGCGCGGCCGCGCGGCGCAGGTCACGGTGGCGGTGTCGACGGTGGTGGTGTTCGGCACGCTGGCGATGTTCCTGTACCCGGCGCTGTATGCGCTGGTGCAGTCGCACGGCTGGCTGGCGATGGACGCACGGCAGTACGGCCTGTTCACCGGCGCGACGGTGCACGAAGTGGCACAGGTGGTGGCGGCCGGCCGCGCGGTCAACGAAGCGGCGGCTGACACCGCGGTGATCACCAAGATGGTGCGGGTGATGCTGCTGGCGCCATTCCTGGTGGCACTGTCGCTGTGGCTGGCGCGCGGCGGCAAGGCCAGCGCCGACGGCAGCAAGGCGCGCATCGTGGTGCCGTGGTTCGCGTTCGGTTTCGTGGCGGTGGCCGGGTTCAACTCGCTGCATCTGCTGCCGGCGGGCCTGCAGGCCGGGCTGGTGCAGCTGGATACCGTGCTGCTGGCGATGGCGATGGCCGCGCTGGGCCTGACCACCCACGTCTCGGCGCTGCGCCAGGCGGGCCTGAAGCCGCTGCTGCTGGCGCTGATCCTGTTCGCCTGGCTGCTGTTCGGTGGCCTGGCGATCCACCAGGGTGTGCTGGCGGTGCTGGGCTGAGCGGGCGCGTGCCGACCCGGGGCGGCATCGCGCCGTAGATCCACGCCATGCATGGATGCCGCCCCCACGCCATCAGGCGGGACCGGCCACGCAGGCAGGTACAATGCGCCATGACTGACTTTTCGACCCTGCCGCTGAGCCCGGCCCTGCAGCCCGGCCTGGACGCCCTCGGCTACACCACTCTCACCCCCGTGCAGGCGCAGAGCCTGCCGGCCATCCTGGACGGCCGCGATGTGATCGCGCAGGCGCCGACCGGCAGCGGCAAGACTGCCGCCTTCGGCCTGGGCCTGCTGCAGGCCATCGACCCCAGCGTGATCCGCGTGCAGGCACTGGTCCTGTGCCCGACCCGCGAACTGGCCGACCAGGTCGGCAAGCAGATCCGCAAGCTGGCCACCGGCATTCCGAATCTGAAGCTGTTGCTGCTGGTCGGTGGCGTGCCGCTGGGTCCGCAGCTGGCCTCGCTGGAAGGCCACGATCCGCATGTGGTGGTCGGCACGCCCGGCCGGGTGCAGGAACTGGCGCGCAAGCGCGCGCTGAATCTGGGCGCGGTGCGCACGCTGGTGCTGGACGAGGCCGACCGCATGCTCGACATGGGCTTCGAGGAGCCCATCCGCGAGATCGCCGGCCGCACCCACAAGGATCGCCAGAGCCTGCTGTTCTCCGCCACCTTCCCCGACAGCATCCGCGCCATGGCCCGTGACCTGCTGCGCGAGGCGGTGGAAGTGACTGTGGAAGGCGCCGACCAGGCCCCCGCCATCCGCCATCTGTTCTGCGAGGTGGAGCCGGCGCACCGCCAGAAGGCGCTGGCCGGCCTGCTGCTGAAGTACGCGCCGGAATCGGCGGTGGTGTTCTGCAACACCCGCAAGGACGTGGACGAAGTGGCCAACTCGCTGCAGCAGTTCGGCTTCTCCGCACTGGCCCTGCACGGTGACATGGAACAGCGCGACCGCGAGGAGGTGCTGCTGCTGCTGGCCAACCGCAGCTGCAACGTGCTGGTGGCCAGCGACGTGGCCGCACGCGGCCTGGACGTGGAAGCGCTGGCCGCAGTGATCAACTACGAACTGCCGACCGACGTGGAGAGCTACCAGCACCGCGTGGGCCGTACCGGCCGTGCCGGTGCCAGCGGCCTGGCGATCAGCCTGGTGGCCGGGCGCGAGAAGACCCGCGCCGAAGCGATTGAAGCGCAGATGGGGCAGCCGCTGGACTGGCAGAAGACGCCGCTGGCGACCTCGCGCCCGGCCGAACTGCCGCAGGCCGCGATGCGCACCCTGCGGATCGACGGCGGCAAGACCGACAAGCTGCGCCCGGGTGACATCCTCGGCGCGCTGACCGGCGACGCCGGCCTGTCAGCCAAGTTCATCGGCAAGATCGCGATCTTCCCGACCCGCTCCTATGTGGCGATCGCGCGCGAGCAGGCCAACAAGGCCGTGGCCAGGCTGGAGGCCGGCAAGATCAAGGGCCGTCGCTTCCGCGTGCGGATGATGTGATTGAGGCCGCGTTGCCAACCTCGGTTGGCAACGACCGGCTCCCGGCCATTCGCCAGGGTGGATGCCAACCCCGGTTGGCACCCAGCCCCTGATCAGAACACCAGTTCGGTGTGCAACGGCAGGCCCGCTTCCCAGCGCGCGCGGCCACCCAGGCCGTCCAGCTCGACCAGCACGCCGGCACCGACCACATCCACACCCAGGCGGCGCACCAGCGACAGTGCGGCGACCAGCGTACCGCCGGTGGCCAGCACATCGTCGATGATCGCCACGCGCGCGCCGGCCGGCAGCGCATCAGCATGCACCTCGATGCAGTCGCTGCGGTATTCGAGCGTGTATTCCTCGCGCAGCACCTGGCCGGGCAGCTTGCCCGGCTTGCGCACCGGCACGAAGCCCACCCCCAGTTCCAGCGCCATCGCGGCGCCGAGGATGAAACCGCGCGATTCGATGCCCACCACGGCATCCAGCTTCTGGTCGCGCCAGCGATCGGCCATCGCAGTGATCGCGCCGCGGAAATCCTCGCCGTGGGCGAGCAGCGGCATGATGTCCTTGAACAGGATGCCGGGCTTGGGGAAGTCGGCGATGTCGCGCAGGCGGGAGGACCAGGCGGAGACGGCCATGGTGGCGTCGGTCATTGCAGCTACCAGCGTGTATGGCGGCATAGGGTAACCGGTTCGCTCGCGCGCTGCCCGTTCCCGGTACCTGCGCGCCAATGCGTTCCATCAATGGCCCCGTGCCGTCACGCCAAAATCGCACACGCGTGCGATAATCGCGCTAACCGGTCATTCACCCAGCCTGCGCCATAAGCAGGCCGACGCCTGCCCGCCTTCATCGGCCCGCAGCCGCCCGGGATGCCGATGGTCCCCGCCACGCTCTGCGCGCGCGGGCCTTTCCCCGCCTGCGCGCGGGTTACTGCAATGAGGTTCATGCAACGTGGACGAGACGACGAAGGTTCCGGCCCTGTGCCGTGTGCTGGTGGTCCTGCTCGGCATCCTGGTGACGCTGTTCGGCCTGGCTCTGCTGGTCGGCGGGGTTCGCCTGGTACAGCTGGGGGGCAGTTGGTATTTCCTGCTGATGGGCGCGGTGTCGGCGGTGGCCGGCCTGCTGCTGGTGCTGCGCCGGCCGAGCGGTGCGATGCTGTATGGCCTGGCCTTCCTGGCCACGCTGCCGTGGGCACTGGTCGATGCGGGCTGGAATTTCTGGCCGCTGGTGTCGCGGCTGGTGATGCCGGCGGTGCTGGCCCTTCTGGTCGCGCTGGCGTGGCCGGTGCTGCGTCGCAGCCGCGGCCAGGTGGCCGGCCGCGGCGCCTATGGCGTTGCCGCCGTGCTGCTCGTCGGCCTGCTGGGCACGGCGCTGTCTGCGTTCCAACCCCGACCGCTGCAGACTGCGCAGGGTGCGACGCCGCCGGTGGTACCGGTGGCCAAGGGTGCCGAGCAGCGCGACTGGATGCACTGGGGCAACACCACGGCAGGTACCCGCTTCGCCGCGCTGGACCAGATCACCCCGGCCAATGTGAAGGAGCTGCAGGTCGCCTGGACCGCGCGCACCGGTGACGTGCCGGAAAGCAACGGCTTCGGCGCCGAAGACCAGAACACGCCGCTGCAGATCGGCGACTCCCTGTACCTGTGCACCCCGCACAACCAGGTGATCGCCATCGATGCCGACTCCGGCAAGCAGCGCTGGGCCTTCGACCCCAAGGCCACTGCACCGAACTGGCAGCGCTGCCGCGGCCTGGGCTATTTCGATGCGACCACCGCGCCAGCCGTTGCCGCGACCCCGGCATCGCTGCCGGCCCCCGCCACGACCGGCACCGGCGCGGCGCTGTGCGAACAGCGCATCCTGATGACCTCCATCGATGCGCGCCTGTTCGCGCTGGATGCGAAGACCGGTGCGCTGTGCCCGGACTTCGGCAGCAACGGCGTGGTCGACCTGAAGACCGGCATGGGCGAGATCAAGCCGGGCTTCTACACATTGACCGCTGCGCCGCTGGTCGCCGGCGAGCTGATCGTGGTCGGCGGCCGGGTGGCTGACAACATTGAAGTGGGCGAGCCGTCCGGTGTGGTGCGTGCCTACAACGTGCGCAGCGGCGCGCTGGCCTGGGTCTGGGATCTGTCGCGTGAAACCCCGGACGTGCCGCTGGATCCGTCCATCCACTACACGCGCGCCACGCCCAACGTTTGGACCTCGATGGCCTACGACCCGCAACTGGGCCTGGTCTACCTGCCCACCGGCAATACCACCCCGGACCAGTGGGCGGGCGAGCGCACGCCGCAGGATGACAAGTACAGCTCGGCCGTGGTCGCGCTGGACGTGGCCACCGGCAAGGAGCGTTGGGTCTATCAGACTGTCCACCACGACCTGTGGGACTACGATCTGCCCGCACAGCCGACCCTGGTCGACGTGCCCGACGGCAAGGGCGGCACGTTGCCGGCACTGCTGCAGGTCACCAAGGCGGGCCAGATCTTCATGCTCAACCGGCAGACGGGCGTACCGATCAGCGAAGTACGCGACATTCCGGCGCCGCAGGGCAACGCCGAAGGCGAGCGCTACGCCGCCACCCAGCCGCTGTCGGTTGGCCTGCCGCAGATCGGCGCCGAAACGCTGACCGAGTCGGACATGTGGGGGGCTACCCCGATCGACCAGATGCTGTGCCGCATCCAGTTCAAGCAGTTCCGCTACGACGGCATGTACACGCCGCCGGGCGAGGATCTGGCGCTGCAGTGGCCGGGCTCGCTGGGAGGGATGAACTGGGGCAGCGCTTCGGTCGACCCGACCACGGGCTACCTGTTCGTCAACGACATGCGCCTGGGCCTGTGGACCCGGCTGATCCCGCGCGCGCAGATGACCAGCGGTGCCGGCGGCGTGGAAATGGGCGCGGCCTCGCAGACCGGTACGCCGTACGGCTCGCTGCGTGACCGCTTCCTGTCCAAGCTGGGCATTCCCTGCCAGAAGCCGCCGTTCGGCACGATGTCGGCGATCAACCTGGCTACCCGGCAGCTGGTCTGGCAGGTGCCGGTGGGCACGGTGAAGGACACCGGGCCGATGGGCATCAAGATGCGCCTGCCGATCCCGATCGGCATGCCGACGCTGGGCGGGTCGCTGGCTACGCAGTCGGGCCTGCTGTTCTTCGCCGGCACCCAGGACTACTACCTGCGCGCCTTCGACAGCCGAACCGGCGAAGAAGTATGGAAGGCCCGCATGCCTGTGGGCAGCCAGGGCACACCGATGACCTACGTCTCGCCGAAGACGGGCCGCCAGTACGTGGTGATTTCCGCCGGCGGCGCGCGCCAGTCGCCAGACCGTGGCGACTACGTGATCGCCTACGCGCTGCCGAAGCGCACGTAGCCCGTGCCACGGGGCGCGGCCTGCCTGGCCGCGCCCCGTGGGTACCGGTTGCGGGTTCGAGCGCTTACCATTCAAGGTCGAACCTGATGAAAGCTGCTGCCATGCCTGCCGTTCCTCCCAGCCGTAGCACCAAGCGCCCCCTTGCGCCACCGCGGGATCGCGGCCTGGCCCATGAGCTGATGCAGCAGATCCAGGAAAACCAGGGGGACCCGGATTTCATGACCTCGCTCGGCCGCGGCCTGGCCGTGCTGAGCGTTTTCTCGCAGCATCCGCGCGAAGTCACCATGTCACAGATCAGCAGTGACACCGGCATCTCGCGCGCAGCGGTGCGACGCGTCCTGTACACGCTGGAAAAGCTCGGCTATGTGGGTGAGCAGGGACGTGGCTACGTGCTGCTGCCGCGTGTGCTGGGCATGGGGGGCGCCTACGTTGCGTCGTCCTCGATGACCGCTGCGGCACAGCCGGTACTCGATGCGCTGCGCGATGACGTGCACGAATCGTGCTCGCTGGGCGTGCTCGATGGCGATGACATCCTGTATGTCGCCCGCGCGGAGACGGTGCGCATCATGTCCATCGGCCTGCGTGCGGGCAGCCGCCTGCCCGCGTATTGCACTTCGATGGGCCGGGTGCTGCTGGCCGCACTGCCGCGCGACACGCTCGAAGGCTACCTGGAACGCACTCCCTTGCGGCCGCGCACCGAACGCACGGTCACGCGCATGGAGGACTTCCTCGACCTGCTGGAGAAGGTGCGACGCGAAGGCGTTTCGCTGGTCGACCAGGAACTGGAGATCGGCCTGCGCTCGATCGCGGTACCGGTGCGTTCGCGCAGCGGCGAAGTGGTCGCCGCGCTGAACATCGGCACCCAGGCCGGCCGCATTGGCCTGGGCGTGATGCAGACCCAGCTGCTGCCCCGCCTGCGCGAAGCCGCGCAACGCCTCGGTACGCTGTTGAATTGAACTGCACTGAATCTGGTAGTGCCGGCCAGCGGCCGGCCTTGCCGATGTGCAGGAGGTTGCCGGCCAGCGGCCGGCACTACCGTTCCGAAGCCTGCTCTTCCAGGATCGGCCTGGCCAGCGCGAAGGCGTGGTTGGCCGCAGGCACACCGCAGTAGATCGCAGCCTGCAGCAGCGCTTCCTTGATCTGCTCCGGCGTCACGCCGTTGTTGCGGGCCGCGCGGATGTGCAGCTTGAACTCCTCGTCATGGCCCAGCGCCACCATCATCACGATGGTCAGCAACGAGCGCGTGTGCCGCGGCAGGCCCTCGCGCGTCCATACCGTGCCCCATGCGGTGCGGGTGATGAATTCCTGGAATTCGGCGGTGAAGTCGGTGCGGGCTTCCAGCGAGCGCTCCACATGGGCCTCGCCCAGCACCTGGCGGCGCACCGCAAGGCCAGCTTCGTAACGTTCCTGTTCGTCCATCGGGGTCTACCTGTTGTGCGAAGGTCAGTGCTGCACGGAAAGATGCGCGGCCAGTGCATCGGTGAAGGCCCGCGGCGATTCCACGTTGCAGAGGTGGCGGCCAGGCACCTGCGCATAGTGGCCATGGGCCACGCCGTGGGCGATCGCCTGCAGCTCGGCGGGGACGCACACCGGATCCTCGTCGCCGGCAATGGCCAGCAGCGGCACGCTGATGCGCCCCAGCGCCTCCCGGAAGTCGGCCGTGCCGACCGCATTGCAGCAGCCCACATAGCCGGCGACGCGGGTAGCCAGGAAGCGCTGCAGAATGTCTTCAACCTGGCTGGCGTGGGTCTGTGCAAAGGCAGCCGTGAACCAACGCTCGCGGGTGCCATCGACCAGCGGCAGCAGTCCATCGTGCTGGACCTGGGCGATACGGGCGTGCCAGACCTCCAGCGTGCCGATCTTCGCCGCGGTGGCCGCCACGGTGAGCGTGTGCAGCCGGATGCCGGCGTGCACGCCCAGCCACTGCCCGGTCAGGCCACCGATCGACAGCCCGCAGAAGTGGCTGCGCTCGATGCCCAGGTGATCCCACAGGGCCAGCACGTCCGCGCCCAGTTCGGCCACCGTGTACAGGCCCGGCGGTGCACTGGACTGGCCGTGGCCGCGGCGGTCGTAGCGCAGGATGCGGTAGTGGGCGGCCAATGCCTCGACCTGCGGCTGCCACATGCCCAGGTCGGTGCCCAGCGAGTTGCAGAACGTCAGCCATGGCCCGTCGGCTCGGCCTTCGGTCCGGTAGTGCAGGCGATGCTGGGGGAGATCGAGGAAGGGCATCGGTACTCCAGCGGTCAACGTGACGATCAGCCGCGCGCGAGCACGCGGTCGATCCAGGTATCGGCCATGCCACGCCAGCTGTCGGCAGCGAACAGGGCATCCAGTTGCGCAGCAGACAGCTGCGCGGACACGTCCGGCATCTGCCCCAGTACCTCGCGCAGATGCTGCGATTGTGCCAGCGCCTGCTTGGCCGCGCGCTCCACCAGGGCGTGCGCGGCCTGCTTGCCGATGCGCTCGCCCAGGGTGACCGCCACCGCCTCGGCATAGAGCAGGCCGCCATGGCTGTCCAGGTGCTGGCGCATGCGCACGCGGTCCAGCTGCAGGCCCTGTACCACCACGGACACCTGGGCCAGGCTGCCGGCACACAGCCGCACGATTTCCGGCACGGTGTCCCACTCCGCGTGCCATTGCCCCGCCGCGCGCTCGTGCGGCTGTGGCATCGCGCTGAACAGCGTGGACAGCAGGCCCGGCACGCGCGTGGCGGCGGCGATGGCCGCCACGCAGCCGACAGGATTGCGCTTGTGCGGCATCGCCGACGATCCGCCCTTGCCCTCGCCCGCCGGCTCAAACGCTTCGGCCACCTCGGACTGCATCAGCAGCACGATGTCGGTGGCGATCTTGCCGAGGCTGCCGGCCAGCAGCGCGAACACGCTGCCGAGCTCGGCCATGCGATCGCGCGAGGTGTGCCAGGGCAGCGCCGGCAGCGGCAACTGCAGCTCATCGGCCAGCGCTTCGGCCACGTCCAGTCCTCGTGATTGCAGCGAGGCCAGCGTGCCGGCTGCACCGCCGAACTGCAGCACCAGGGTATCGTCGGCAAGTCCCTCCAGGCGACGCTGGCTGCGTTGCAGGGCATCCAGCCAACCCGCCGCCTTCAGCCCGAACGTCACCGGCACTGCCTGCTGCAGCAGCGTACGCCCGGGCAGACCGGTACCGCGCTCGGCCTGGGCCAGCCGCGCCAGCGCGGTGCACAGGACCTGCAGGCGCGCCCGCACGTGGCCGACGGCCGCGCGCAGCTGCAGCATCGCGCCGGTATCGATGATGTCCTGGCTGGTGGCGCTCCAGTGCACCCAGCGCGCGGCTTCGGCGTCGCGCGCCGCGACCTGCGCGGTGAGCGCCTTCACCAGGGGAATGGCCGGGTTGCCGGCCAGGGCCGTCGCTGCCGACAGCGCCGGCAGCGGGTACAGGTCCGCGCTGCAGGCTGCTTCGATCGGGGCGAGCGCCGCAGCGGGAATCACCCCGCATTGCACCTGCGCACGGGCCAGCGCGCGTTCAACATCCAGCATCGCCTGCAGGCGCGCCTCGTCGGTGAACGCAGCGTCGACGGCGGGGTCGCCGAACAGACCGCCCAGCAGCGTTGGGGAGTGACTCATCGGTGCAGTCCATCATGGGTGGCCACAGCTTACCCGCGCCCGCCGAACGCGGGCGTGGAGTGGCCGGAAGGCGCGTCGAGGGCGCCGTGATCAATAGGAAAAGAACACCGTCTCGTGCGGGCCCTGCATGTGCACGTCCCAGCGGTACAGGCCGCCGCCCTGCGCCTGCGCGACCAGGGTGTGGCGGCGCTCTGCAGGCACCAGCGCCAGGATGCCGTCCTCGCCGTTGCTGGCCTCGTCACTGAAGTAGATACGGCCACGGGCGGCCTGCAGCAGGCCGCGCATGAACACCAGCACGATCAGATGCGGCGCCTGCGGCGCGCCGCGCAGGCCCGGCACGCGCCCCGGCTTGACGGTACTGAAGGCGAAGCGGCCCTGCTCGTCGGTGGGCACCCGGCCCCAGCCATCGAACGCCGGGTCGTGGTCGTCACTACGCGGGTCCTCGGCATGGGCATAGATGCCCTGCGCATCCGCCTGCCAGATTTCCAGTACTGCATCGGACACGGGCACGCCATTGCCATCGAACACCTGGCCCTGCACTTCCACGCGCTCACCGCGCGCGGCAGCCGGGGCGATGTCGGTGCGGTACAGCGGCTCCAGGCCCAGGCGGTAGTACGGGCCCACGGTCTGCCACGGAGTGGATTGGAAACTCATGGTCTTACTCCCAGACGGTCATCTTGCGACCGCGCAACACGATGTCGAAGCGGTAGCCCAGCGCGAATTCGTTGGCGGTGTTTTCCCAATCGAACGAGGACACCATGCGCTCGCGCGCATTGGCATCGTCCACGCAGTTGTAGATCGGATCGAACGCCAGCAACGGGTCGTTGGGGAAATACATCTGCGTGACCAGGCGCTGGCCGATGCCATCGCCATGCAGGGAGAAATGGATGTGCGCCGGCCGCCAGGCGTTGTAGTGGTTGCGCCACGGGTACGCACCCGGCTTGATGGTGGTGAACCGGTAGCGGCCTTCGCTGTCGGTCAGGACCTGGCCGGTACCCTTGAAGTTCGGGTCCAGCGGCGCGTCATGCTGGTCGCCCGTGTGCAGGTAGCGGCCGGCGGCGTTGCACTGCCACACCTCGACCACGGTATTGCGCACTGGACGGCCATTCTCGTCCAGCACGCGGCCACTGACGATGATGCGTTCGCCCTGGGGCTGGCCGGCGAAGCCTGCGGTCAGGTCGGCGGCATGCGCCCCGAGGGTGATCCGGTCCAGGCGCGGGCCGGTCACTTCCGAGAGCGTCACCGGGATGGCGATCGGGTCGGTGCCCGGCCCGCGCAGCGCAGTGGAGGCATAGGGCAGATGGATGCGCGGCGGCTGGCTGCCGGGATACGGCTTGCGGTAGCCGCGCAGTTCGGTGGGATCGCTCATGGCGTGCTCCTGTTGGCGAGCGGCCCGCAGGCCGCAGCTGTCGTGCAGATTACGGGGTCGCGGGGTGACTCACACGCGTTCAAGGGCCAGGGCCACGCCCTGCCCCACGCCAATGCACATCGTGGCCAGGCCGCGCCGTCCACCGCTGGATTCCAGCTGGCGCAGCAGGGTCAGCGCCAGGCGCGCACCGCTCATGCCCAGCGGATGACCCAGGGCGATGGCACCGCCATTGGGGTTCACGTGCGCGGCATCATCGGGCAGGCCCAGCTCGCGCATGCAGGCAAGGCCCTGCGAGGCAAATGCTTCGTTCAGTTCGATGGCATCGAAATCGGTGATGGACAGGCCCAGGCGGGCCATCAGCTTGCGGCTGGCCGGCACCGGGCCCATGCCCATGATGGCCGGCTCCACGCCGGCGCTGGCAAAGCCGAGGACGCGTGCGCGCGGGGACAGGCCCAGCGCCTTCACCTGCGCACCGGACGCCAGCAGCAGTGCGGCGGCGCCGTCGTTGATGCCCGAAGCGTTGCCGGCGGTGACCGTGCCCGGCTGACGGAACAGCGGTTTCAGCCTGGCCAGCGCTTCCATCGTGGTATCGCCGCGCGGGTGCTCATCGCGGTCGACGGTCACGGTTTCGCCGCGCTTGCGCCCCGGCACGTCCACCGCCACGATCTCGCCGTCGAAGAAGCCACGCGCCTGCGCGGCCGCTGTCCGCTGCTGGCTCCGCAGGGCGAACGCATCCTGGTCCTCGCGGCTGATGCCCTGCCGCTCGGCCACGTTCTCGGCGGTCTGGCCCATCGTCTCCACGCCATGCAGTTCGCGCAGGCGCGGATTGATGAAACGCCAGCCCATGGTGGTGTCTTCCATCTGCTGGTCACGGGCGAATGGGGAGGTCGCCTTGCCCATCACGAACGGCGCGCGCGACATTGATTCGACACCGCCAGCGATGGCCAGGCCGAGTTCGCCTGCGGCGATGCCACGGGCCACGGTGCCGATCGCATCCAGCCCCGAACCGCACAGCCGGTTGACCGTGCTGCCCGGTACCGTCACCGGCAGGCCGGCCAGCAGCAGGCTCATGCGGGCGACGTTGCGATTGTCTTCACCGGCCTGGTTGGCGCAGCCCAGATAGACATCCTCGACCAGCGCCGGGTCCAGCTGCGGATGGCGTGCCAGCAGTGCCTTCAGCGCCATCGCGGCGAGGTCGTCGGCACGCACGCCGGACAGCGCGCCGCCGTAACGACCGATCGGGGTGCGGATGCCATCAACGATGTAGGTTTCGTGCAGGCTCATCTCAGGCTCCCTCGGCCAGTGCCAGCGGCAGGCCAGTCAGTTCACGCAACTGTTCGATGTCCATGCCGTCCACCATTTCCAGCACGGTCGCGCCATCGGCACCGAGGTCGAACACCGCCACATCGGTATACACCCGCGACACGCAGCGCAGCCCGGTCAGCGGATAACTGCATTCGGACACCAGCTTGCTTTCACCGTGCTTGGTGAACAGATCCATCATCACGAAGACCTGCTTGGCACCGATGGCCAGGTCCATGGCACCGCCCACGGCGGGGATCGCGTCGGCAGCACCGGTACTCCAGTTGGCCAGATCGCCGTGTGCCGACACCTGGAAAGCACCGAGGACGCAGATGTCCAGATGACCACCGCGCATCATCGCGAACGAGTCGGCATGGTGAAAATAGCAGCCGCCGGTCAGCAGGGTGACCGGCTGCTTGCCGGCGTTGATCAGGTCCGGATCTTCGTGGCCCGGGGCCGGCGCCGGCCCCATGCCCAGCAGGCCATTCTCCGACTGCAGGAAGATCTCCTTGTCGGCCGGCAGGAAGTTGGCCACCGTGGTCGGCAGGCCGATGCCCAGGTTGACGTAGGCACCTTCGGGAATGTCACGCGCCACGCGCGCGGCCATCTGTTCGCGGCTGAGCCTGTTCATGCCTGCACTCCTTCGGCTGCAACCTGCACCACGCGCTGCACGAAGATGCCGGGGGTCACCACCGCCTCCGGGTCCAGTTCGCCCAGCGCCACCACATCACGCACCTGCGCGATGGCGCAGCGTGCGGCCATCGCCATCAGCGGGCCGAAGTTGCGCGCCGTCTTGCGATACACCAGGTTGCCCCAGCGGTCACCGCGGTCGGCCTTGATCAGCGCGAAGTCCGCGTGCAGCGGGTATTCCAGCACGTACTGGCGGCCATCGATCTTGCGCGTCTCCTTGCCCTGGGCCAGCTCGGTGCCATAGCCGGTGGGGGTGAAGATCGCGCCCAGGCCGGAACCGGCGGCGTGGATGCGCGCGGCCAGGTTGCCCTGCGGCACCAGTTCCAGTTCGATCTCGCCGGCGCGGTAAGCGGCGTCGAAGTGCTGCGAGTCCGCCTGGCGCGGGAACGAGCAGACGATGCGGCGCACGCGCTTGTGCTTGATCAATGCCGCCAGCCCGGTATCGCCGTTGCCAGCATTGTTGTTGATGATCGTCAGTTCGCGCGCGCCCTGTGTGATCAACGCATCGATCAGCGCGTCGGGCATGCCGGCGGTACCGAAGCCACCGATCATCACCGTGGCGCCATCATGGATATCGGCCACCGCTGCTTCCACGCTGGCCAGGGTCTTGTCGATCACTGCATTGCTCCTTGCCCACGCGGCCGGCGACCATCACCGGCGTACTGCGGGGACACTGCGAAGGGAAAACACAACCCGGCCATGGTCGCCATGTCACCTCGCCCGGTCAATGCGATATTCGGACATGTGATTCGATAATCGCACATTGCATGACATGCGTAGCGCATGGGGTTCAGCGCCTTTTCTGTCCCACGCCTACGCGCAGGCCCAGGCACGCCCAGGCCGCGAGCAGCAGTGGCAGCGCGCACAGCACATACAGCGCCGCAGGCTGCCAGTGGCGGTCGACCAGCACGCCTACGGTCAGCGGCGAGAGAATCGCGCCGACGCGGCCGATGCCGATCGCCCAGCCCAGGCCGGTCGTCCGCACGTCGGCGGCGAACACCACCGGCGCGGCCACATACAGGCCAGCCATCGCCGCGAACAGCGCCGCGCCGATCACAAAGGCCAACGGGAAGGCGACGCCCAGCCGCGTGTTGAAGGCAGCGAAGCCCAGCATCGACACCATGGCCAGCAGCAGCGCGCCTGCGGTCAACTTCGACAGCGACCAGCGCGAAGCGAGCCAGCCGAACAGGCTGCCGCCGACGATGCCGCCCAGGTTCAGCAGCACGCCACCGGTGATGCCCTGCTGTGCCGACACCCCGGCCGAGACCAGCAGTTTCGGGGTCCAGCTCAGCACGAAATAGAATGCGAACATGTGCAGGAAGAAGGCCAGTGCGATCAGCAGCGCGACCCGGCGCAGATCACCCACGAACAGCGCCGCATAGCCCTGCCGCTGCCCCGTACGCACGGCGGCAGGCGGCAGGGCCGGCAGTTCCGGCATGCGCATGCGCGCGCGCAGTGCATTCAGCCGCGGCAGCGCGTTGGGCGGGCGACGCGCAACCAGGAAGTCCAGCGATTCGGGCAGGCACGTGAGCACCAGCGGAATGCACAGCAGCGATGCCGCGGCACCGATCAGGAACACGCTGTGCCAGGACCAGTGCTCCAGCATCCACGCCGCCAGCAGGCCACCGGCGGTGGCTCCGATCGGATAGCCGGTGGCCTGCAATGCGACCGCCGTGCTGCGCCACTTGGCATTGGCGTATTCGGCGGTGATCACGCCCACGCCGGCCAGCATGCCGCCGATGCCGATGCCGGTGTACACGCGCAGCGCGCCCAGCTGCCACGCATTGGCCGCCAGCGCCGACAGCGCCATGCCGCTGGTCAGGATCAGCAGGCAGCAGATGATCATCGGCCGCCGGCCCCAGCGGTCGGCCAGCGGCGCCAACAGGAACGATCCCAATGCCATGCCGACCAGTCCGGCACTGAGCATCAGCCCCAACACCTTGCCCGACAGCGCCCAGTCCGCCGACACATGTGGCGCGGTGAAGGCCATGACCATCACATCGAAGCCATCGAGCATGTTCAACAGCACGCAGATGGCGATGGCGGTCCACTGGAAAGGACTCATCCGTTCCAGGATGAGCGAGGGTGCAGCGGTGGGGGCATGGCTCATGGCGCGGTTTCCTGCAACAGCATGGTGCGATGGAACGTCTGGCGGGGAAGGTCTCAGTGACCGGCCTGGCTGGAGGCGTGGATGACCTGCAGAACGTCCTGCAGGCGATCAACCTCGACCTGGCCAGGCGCCGAGGCGGTGCCGATCATGCCGAAGGTCAGCGCCTGCCCGAAGGTCTCGCCGGCCAGCCGCGAGACCACCCCGGTGCCGCCCATCGACATGGTCAGCAATGGCCTGTCGCTCTGCTGGCGCACCTGCCAGGTGGCGTCGAGCAGGGCCAGCACGTCGCCGGCATCGCGCGGCATCACCGCGATCTTCAGCACGTCCGCACCCAGTGCCTGCTGCTTCAGCAGCCGCGCGACGATCTCCTCGCGCGGCGGCGTGGCGTGGAAGTCATGGCTGGACATCACCACCTTCACCCCGGCCTTGTGCGCCTGCGCTACCAGCGCCTTTACCACCGTCGGGTCGCGGAACATCTCCACGTCGATCAGCTGGGCCACGCCTGCACGCAGCAGCGTGGCGTACAGCGCGCCGTAGTCGGCATCGCTGATCGGCCTTGCGCCGCCTTCGGCCTTGGTACGGAAGGTCACGATGACCGGCTTGCCCGCCAGCGTCTGCTGGATCCGCTTGCCCAGTGCCACCAGCGCCTGGCCATCGGTGGCGATGTCCAGGTAGTCGATGCGCCATTCGGCGATGTCGGTGGCCTTGCTGGCGGCGATGGCGGCCGCCTGCTGCAGGGCGAGGTCTGCGGTGGCACCGGTGATCGGCACGATGGTGCGGGGGCTGCCTTCGCCGATGCGCAGCGAACCCACCTGCAGTACCGCCGGCGGGGGCGCGGCCAGGGCCGGTACGGACCCGGCGCACAGTGCACCGGCGAGGACGACCGAGGCAAACGGAATCTTCATGGCAGATACCCAAGCAGGAATGGAGCGCGCGACCATCAGAAGGTCACCTTGGCCTGGACGCCCACGGCCCAGGCGTTGTCGGTACCGCTGTAGTTGAACGTGCCCGGGTTGACGATGTACTGCACGTCCGGGCGGATCATCAGCCACGGATTCACCTGGATGCTGTAGGACAGTTCGAACAGCTCCTCGGCCTGGCTGAGGTGGTACAGCGGCGAATCGATGGGCACGCCACCGTCGGCCAACGCGGCCCGTCGCGCATCGACCAGCCGGTTGTTGATGTCGGCGCCCACGTAGCCCAGGGCGATGCTGTCCTGCGCGCGCCGACCGATGCCCTGGTAGACGCCGCCCAGCGCATACCAGCGCTTGATCTGCGCCGTCTGCCGGTCCGACACCATGTACTGCGCGAACGCGGTCAGGCCACGGGAAGGGTCGGCCGACTCCTGCGTAAGGCGCTGCTCGGCCAGGAGGTACGCACCATGGCGACCGGTGGTCGGCGAGGTGTCCAGCCCACGCTGGGCAACGCGCGAGGTGTCGTAGTATCCGCCGAACTTGTAGACGCCGGCGTAGCGGCTGCCCTTGGCAGGCGTCCAGGTCACTTCGACCGGGAACAGCGAACCGGTGGTGCCCGAGGCGAACGGACGGAAGGCATTGCGTTCGATGTTGCCGCCCAGGTTCGGATTGACCTGGAACCAGCCGGCGCGAACGTTCACTGCCGGGCTGACCTGCTGGGCAAACTCTCCGCCCCAGCGCGCCACCGGGTAGTTGTACCAGCCACTGTTGCCGGACATCGCCAACGGGTGCGCACAGAACGCGGCGTTGACGAAATGGGTCAGCAGGCTGTGCAGGCCGAACTGGTTGCCCATCGCGTAGTAGCCGAGCTTGAAGTACGACTGGCCGGCGTTGAAGGTCTGGTCGTAGCTCAGTTCGGTCAGCCGGGTGTACTGGCCACCGTAGGCTTCCTGGATCGGGAAGCGGTTGCCGACGAGGTCGGCCGACGTACTGCGGCCGCGACGGTCGTTGAGGGTGAAGTGGAACGCCCCACCGCTCCAGCCGGCCAACCGGCCCATGTCCAGGTCCATGCCCACGCGCACCTGCTGAGCGTAGCGCGCGCCGGTTTCGCCATAGCCGCCATCGACCACACCCATGGCTTCGCCCACGTAGTCGCCGCGGAAGGCGACGCCACGCTCGAACAAGTCGGTGCGGGTGCCGCCCCAATCGCCGGTCAGGGTCCTGCCTTCGTAACGGTTGCTCGATTGCGCGCAGGCCAGCGCCGGCAGCAGCGCAGTGGCCAGGATACCCAGGGCAACGGATGTGGGACGTGTCATGATCGCAGTCTCGTAGAGGGGATCAGCGCAGCGACAGCGGCGCGCTCAGGGGGGAGGTGGCGCCCTGCGCCGAGGTGACCGTGGCGGTCACGCTGCCGGCCACGGCAGCATCCACGGCTGCAGCAAGCGGGAAGGTGAAGCGGCCCTGCCCCTGCGCGTCGGTACGCGCTTCCACGCTGCCCAGCATCCATTCGGCCTCGCTGCCGCCGGCGGCGCGGTTGCCGAACACTTCCACCTGGTAGCGGGTGTCGGGCACGCCGTGGAAACGACCGCTCAACTGGCGCTGCGCGCCCTCGCCGCGCACGTCGACCCACGTCGGCGCGGCCTGTCCCAGGTTCGGCAAGGGCTGGCAGTCGGCCTGGCCGGCAGCCGTGCAGATGCGCGCGCGCCGGGCGGGATCGCTGTCGACGCCGCGACCGCGTGAACCGACGAAGCTGGCATGTTCCAGCCCCGGCACGCCGAACACGATGGCCCCCCGCGGCTGGCCCTTCACGCAGGCACCGCCGGCTTCGCAGCGCTCGATCGGCAGGCCGTTGCCGTAGATGCGGTTGGCGGTGAAGCGGTTCGGCGCACTGACCGGTTGTGGGCGCACGCCGATTCCAATGCCGTTGCCGGTGATGGTGTTGCCGTCAACCACGTTGCCGCTGCCGGTGATGCTCAGGCCCAGCGAGTTCCCGGTGAAGGTATTGGCCGCGATGTAGTTGCGGTTGCCCCAGTTGATCTGCAGGCCGTCGGAGTAGTCCACGAAGCGGTTGTGAACCACGGTGTTGTCGTTGCCCCACAGGATCTCGATGCCCTGCGAGGGCTCCGGGTTGGCCGCGGTGGACTGGAACAGGTTGTCGGCCACCAGGTTCCAGGCCGCGCCACGGGTCAGCTCCAGGCCATCGCCATTGTCGAGGAACACATTGCGCACGATGCGGTTGTGCACCGTGGTGGTCGCGGTGGACTGGCCCTTGCCGTCATCGCCGGTGAGCATGATGCCGGCACCGCCCTTGTTGGCGACGATGCGGTTGTCATGGATCTCGTTCTGGCTGGAGCGGTTGACCAGCACGCCGATGCAGAAATTGCGGATTTCCAGGCCTGCCAGTTCCACGCCCTGGGTATCCCGCAGGACCAGGCCCGGCAGCGTGGTTGTGCGCACATTGGTGCCGGACTGCCCTGGCTCGGCGCCAGGGCAGGCATCGGTACCGCTGCCGGTGACGTAGGCCGAGCCATCGATGGCGATGTACTGGCCGTCGCGCGCCCAGGACGTACCGATGATCTGCACCGGACCCTTGACCTCCGGCAGCGGCGAGGCCGGCCTGATGACGTAGGGCGCAACGCCGACGGCGTCGATCTCGATGCGGTAGCGGCCCGGATCGGCATTGGCGGTGGTGATCGCCCAACGCAACGAGCCGGCGTTGGCGTCATCGGCGTAGCGATCCACGCGGAGCACCTGCAGCGGCGCGCGCGGTGGCTCGGCTTGGTAGGCCAGCGCCAGCGTCGGCAACACGGCAAGCAGGGACAGGGCAACAACGGACAGACAACGGGACATGCGAACACTCCGCACAGGTGAAGGGACATCCGGCGGCCTTCCCCTGCACCTGGCTTCAGCACCGGACCGGCTGCTGCCCTCGCCCCGCCAGGGGTGGATCGCTTGGACTGCTACGAAACTGTGGAGTGAAATTAGGTTTATCGCACCGCACCATTCAAGTGCGATAATCGACTATGCGTGCGAATATCGAACTTAACGGGTACGACCATCGTTGTAGGCGGGCCGCGCAGCGACGCCGTCGACTGCGGTGCCGGCCAGCAGATGCGCGCCTTGCGCGGATGAAATCTGCCTGCGATCGCAACAGATCACGAACGCCCGTCGAAGGCCTGTTGTTGTTTCTGCGGGCGCCGGCCGGCGCCCGGCCGAACGCTCAGGAACTGCAGGACAGCATCGAGCAGCCGGCGCGGTGGTCGGCCCACCCCGGCCGCTTGCCGGCAAAGTGCTCCAGGCCGGCGCGCTCGGTGTATGGATCGCGCAGCACGTCCTGCAGTGCGTGCACACCGCCGAGGTCGCCCTGCTCGGCGCGATCGATGGCCTCCTGGGCCAGCCAGTTGCGCAGCACGTACAGCGGGTTGGCCGCTGTCATCTTCGCCAGGCGTTCGCTGGCCGACAGTGGATCGCTGCGCAGGCGCGCCGCGTAGTCCTGCAGCCACTGCTGCAACGGCGCCTGCACCGCCTGCTGGCGCGCCTGGTCGTAGTAGACGGCGTCGAGCAATGCTGCCTCCGGTGCCACCGGATCGAGCCGCATCAATGCGCGCCAGGCCAGGGTCATGTCCATGGCGCCCTCCTGCATCAGCTGCTGCCAGCGCTGGTAGAGCTGCAGGTCGTCATCGTCGGCGGCGGCCAGCCCCAGCTTCGCTGCGGCATCGCGGCGCGTGCAGGCCAAGAAGGTGGACGCATAGGCCGCCAGGCCCGCCTGCAACGGCGCAACGTCGGCAAACAGCGGCGACAGCGCCTGCGCCAGTCGGCTCAGGTTCCAGTACGCCACCTGCGGCTGCGTGCCGAAGCGGTAGCGCCGCCCCTGAGCATCGGTGGTGTTGGGCGTCCAGTCCGGATCGAAGTCCTCGACCCAGCCGTAGGGGCCGTAGTCCAACGTCAGGCCGAGCACGGACAGGTTGTCGGTGTTCATCACGCCATGGACGAAGCCGACGCGCATCCAGTGCGCGATCATCTCGGCGGTCCGCACTGCGATCTGCGCGAACCACGCGCCGTAACGCGCCTCGCCCTGCCCTTCAATCTCGGGGAAGTCGCGCGCGATGCAGGCATCGACCAGCTGCTGCAGCAACGTGGTTTCACCACGCGACGCCGGCAGTTCGAACGAACCGAAGCGCAGGAACGACGGCGACACCCGGCAAACGATGGCACCGGGCTCCGCACGCGGGTGGCCGTCATAGAACATGTCGCGCACCACGTCCTCGCCGGTGCCGACCAGTGACAACGCACGCGTGGTCGGCACGCCCAGGTGGTGCATCGCCTCGCTGCACAGGAATTCGCGGATCGACGAACGCAGCACGGCCCGCCCGTCGGCGCCACGCGAGTACGGCGTGGGGCCTGCTCCCTTCAGCTGCAGCTCCCAGTGGCGCCCGTCCGGTGCAACCAGTTCGCCCAGCGAGATCGCGCGACCATCGCCCAGCTGGCCGGCCCAATGACCGAACTGGTGGCCACCGTAGTTGGCAGCCCACGGTTGCATGCCGGCGTACAGGGCATTGCCACCGAACACACGCGCAAAGCCTTCGCTCTGGACTTCGGCGGCGGGCAGGCCAAGCATCGCGGCCACGTCAGCCGACCAGGCCAACAGCGTGGGCGCCGCCACCGGCGTCGGCATCACCGGCGACCACGCCGCGCCCAGCACCTCGCGGCGGCGTGGGCCGGATTCGGCGTCGCCCGGCAGGGTGCGCAGCAGGCGGTTGTCGAAACGAAGGCTGTCGGTATCCATGGCGTTGAAGATGGGGGCGACGGCCGCCCGCCTCAATTGCCGCTGAGCGCCTGCAGGTGGCCGCCGTGGGCCTCGGCCCGCTGGTAGGCCGGGCGCTCACCGATGCGCTTGAGGAAGCCGCGCAGCCCCGGCTTGTCGTCGAGGCCACCGCCTCGCGCGGCAGCGGCCTGGATCGGGAAGCTCATCTGGATGTCGGCCGCACTGAAGCGCTCGCCCGCGAACCAGGGGCTTTCGGCGAGGCGGCGCTCCATCCAGTCCAGGTGCAGGCGCCGCTGCGGACCAATGAAGCCGCGCTCGGCCTTGTCGGCGATGCTGCGCGCGATCGGGCGGGCGAAGAACGGCATCGGCGCGTTGCGGATGCGCCCCATCACCAGGGTCAGCAACAGCGGTGGCATTGCCGAGCCTTCGGCGTAGTGCAGCCAGTAGCGATAGGCCAAGCGCTCGGCCCCGTCGGCCGGCATCGGCGACGGCGACAGCTGGCGCTGGGTGTCGTAACGGTCCGCAAGGTAGTCGAGGATCGCGCCAGACTCGGCCAGCACCAGGTCGCCATCCTGCAGGACCGGCGACTTGCCGAGCGGATGCACCCTGCGCAGCTCCGGCGGTGCCAGCAGTGTCTTCGGATCGCGTGGATAGCGGCGCAGCTCGTAGTCCAGCCCCAGCTCCTCCAGCATCCACAGCACGCGCAGTGAGCGGGAGTTTTCAAGATGGTGGACGATGCGCATGGGGATGATCCTTGGGAAGGGCCACATCGTACCGCGCGCAGTGCATGCCCTTTGTAGAGTCGAGCCATGCTCGACTGGCGTTGAGAACACTCAGGCGCGGCTCGACGCCGCAAGGACAGCGGGCAATAAAAAACGCCGGAAGCTTTCGCTTCCGGCGTTCTGGCTACCCAACGGTAGCAGACGGATTAGACCGCCTGCACCTGGTCAGCCTGCATGCCCTTCTGACCCTGGACGGCGATGAAGGTAACCTTCTGGCCTTCCTGCAGGGTCTTGAAGCCGGTGCCCTGGATCGCGCGGAAGTGCACGAACAGGTCCGGGCCGCTTTCCGGGGTGATGAAGCCGAAGCCCTTGGCGTCGTTGAACCACTTGACGGTACCGGTCTGACGTTCAGACATTTTTACTAACTCCTGAAACACATGTTGAAAAAAATCGCAGCCACCGGGTATCGGGGCCGAGACTGAGTTGCAGGCGTTGGTAAAGCGGATCGATGAGCGGATCGTGAGATCAACTGCACCAGGCCACGATTCACGGTGACCCTAGCAAACACAGTGGGTCGCACGATACGCGTGTTTTCTGCAAAAAGCGATAGCCCCGGCGTTCATCGGAACACCTCGCCCGCTAGGCGTGGCAAGGGCTGGCAGCCTTTCGCGGCTAACCCCGAGTCCCCATTCAGGTTTTTCCTACCCTACACTGGGTAAATGACTGAAGCTGAAATCCCCGCTGAACACGCGTCTCCCCGCATCTGGGTGGACGCAGACGCCTGCCCCACCGTCATTCGCGACATCCTGTTCCGGGCCGCCGAACGGGTCGGGATCGAGCTGACCCTGGTCGCCAACCAGTGGATCCGCACCCCGCCGTCGCGCTGGCTGCGCTCGATCCAGGTACCGCAGGGGCTGGATGTGGCCGACAGCGCCATCGTCGAGCGGGTCGGCGCCGGTGACCTGGTGGTCACCCAGGACATCCCGCTGGCCGCACTGGTGCTGGAAAAGAAGGCCGTGGCGCTCAACCCGCGCGGCCAGCTCTACACGCCGAACAACATGGCCGAGCGGCTCTCGATGCGCAATTTCATGGAGGAACTGCGCGGCGCCGGGGTACAGACCGGCGGACCGCCGCCGCTGGGGCCGCGTGACCGGCAGCTGTTCGCCGCCGAACTGGACCGCTGGCTGGCGCGTCGCCCCGGTCGCTAAGCGCCTAGCCGCCCTCGGGCGGCAAGCGCAGGCGGCGCCCGCTGCTGAAGACCCGCCGCGCCCCGTCCAACGGGTCATCGAAGGCCAGGCCCTGCGCCAGCAGTTGCAGCGGAGCCTCGGCCGCGTCCGCAGGGCGTTGACGAAGCTGCGGGTACAGGTCGTCGCCCATGATCGGGGCGCCCAGCATCGCCATGTGCACGCGCAACTGATGCTTGCGGCCGGTTTCCGGCAGCAGGCGGTACCGCCAGATCGGGCCGTCGGCCTCGATCAGCTCGATCCGGCTGCGTGCGTTGGGCTCGCCGTGCCCTTCGGCCATGCGGAAGAAGGGCTCGCCCGGTACCAGCCGGCTGTCGCGCCGCAACGGAAACGCGACCCCTGGCAGCGCCGGCGCCAGGGCCTCATAGGCCTTTTCGATGCGTCGCTCGCGGAACAGCCGCTGGTAGGCATCGCGCGACGCCCGCTGGGTCGAGAACAGCACCAGCCCGGCCGTCAGCCGATCCAGCCGATGCAGCGGCACCAGATCGGTGTTGCCGGTGCGGGCCACCAGTCGCGCCAGCAGGGTCTCGCGAACATGCGCGCCGGCCGGCGTCACCGGCAGGAAGTGCGGCTTGTCGGCCACCAGCAGGTGCGCGTCCAGATGCACGATGGTCTCGGCGAAGGGAATCGACGGCTCGTCGGCCACCTCGCGGAAGTACTGGATCTCAAGGCCTACCTTCCACGGCGTATCCGGCGCAAGCACCCTGCCCTGCGCGTCCAGCACGCGGCCGCGCGCGAAGCGATCCTGCCATTGCGCGCGCGTGATGCGCGGGAAACGCGCACACAGGCCCTCCAGCAGGGTGGCCCAGGGGCCAGGCGGCAGCTGCAACCGGCTGGGCAAGCACATCGCATCCACTCCGACCACGGGGAAAGAGCACCAGAGTGCCACCGTTGACGGCCTGCAGACAGCCCAGCCACGGACACCCCTGCGGCAAACCTCTATCATTGTCGTCTTTAGTCCACGGATCCCCCATGGCTCTTACCGCCACCATCCGCAAGGCCGAACTGCAGATCAGCGACATGGATCGCGGCTATTACGCGACCCACAACCTGACCCTGGCCCAGCATCCGTCCGAAACCGACGAGCGCCTGATGGTGCGCCTGCTCGCCTTCGCGCTGAACGCCGGCGACCGCCTGGAATTCGGTCGCGGCCTGAGCACCGACGATGAGCCGGATCTGTGGGAACACGACTACACCGGCGACATCCTGCAGTGGATCGACCTGGGCCATCCGGACGAATCGCGCATCCGCAAGGCCAGCAACCGCAGCCGCCAGGTGCAGGTGGTCAACTACGGCGGCAATGCTTCGGAGATCTGGTGGAACAAGCAGGGCAAGGGCCTGGCACGTTTCGACAATCTCTCGGTGGTCGATCTGGACGGTGACTTCGTCGAGCGCTGGGGCCAGCAGATCCAGCGCGCCATGCGCTGGAGCGTGCTGATCCAGGACGGCGAGGTGCAGCTGCTGAACGATCAGAACCAGTTCGACGTGATCCCCAACTGGCGCAAGCGCGCCCAGGCATGAGTACGATCCGTTGCGACGTGGTGGTCATCGGTGCCGGCGCCGCCGGGCTGATGACCGCGATCACCGCCGGCCAGCGCGGCCGCCAGGTGCAGGTGATCGACCATGCCAACAAGGTCGGCAAGAAGATCCTGATGTCCGGCGGTGGTCGCTGCAACTTCACCAACACCGGCACCACACCGGCCAATTTCCTGTCGGCCAACCCGCACTTCTGCAAGTCCGCGCTGGCACGCTACACGCCCTGGCACTTCATCGAGCTGGTGCACAAGCACGGCATTGCCTATCACGAAAAGGAACTGGGGCAGCTGTTCTGCGATGTCTCGTCCAAGCAGATCGTGAAGATGCTGGTCGACGAATGCCAGGCGGCCGGCGTACAGAACCGGACCGACTGCAGCGTGCAGCGCATCGAGCACGGCAGCGATGGTTTCCGCGTGCACACCACGCAGGGCCTGTTCCATTGCGCCTCGCTGGTGGTTGCCACCGGCGGCCTGTCGATTCCCAGCATGGGCGCCACCGGCTTTGGTTATGAGGTGGCCCGCCAGTTCGGCCACCAGGTGCTGCCGACCCGCGCCGGGCTGGTCCCGCTGACGCTGAGCGGCAAGCACCAGGAGCGGCTGGCCGACCTCAGCGGCGTCGCACTGCCGGTCGAGGCGCGCTGCAACGGAAAGAGTTTCCAGAACTTCATGCTGCTGACCCACCGTGGCGTGAGCGGCCCGGCCATCCTGCAGATTTCGTCGTTCTGGCAGCCCGGCGATGCGCTGGAGCTGGACCTGTTGCCGGGCCAGGATGCGGGCGAGTGGCTGCGCCAGATGAAGCGCGAGCGGCCCGCCGCCGAGCTGCGCACCGTGCTGGGCGACGTGATGCCCAAGCGGCTGGCGCAGCGCCTGTGCGAGCACTGGATGCCGGACCGCCCGGTGCGTCAGCTGGACGAGCCGGTGCTGCGCCAGGCCGCGCAGCTGCTGGGCGCGTTCCCGCTGGTGGCCAGCGGCACCGAAGGCTACCGCACTGCCGAGGTCACCCTGGGCGGCGTGGACACGGCCGAAGTGTCATCCTCGACCCTGGAGTCCAAGCGCGTGCCCGGCCTGCACTTCGTCGGCGAGGTGCTGGACGTGACCGGCTGGCTGGGCGGCTACAACTTCCAGTGGGCCTGGGCCAGCGGCCACGCTGCCGGCAGCGTGGTGTGAACCACATCGCCGTTCGATGCGTGCCGGGGGCGCGCGCATGGACGGTTCGCCGCGCATCGTGTATCTAGATTTGCAGATTGGGGAGCAGTGCATGCAGAACGCGAACGACATCACCATCCGCCTGCTGATTGTCGATGACAGCGGCGAAAACGCCGAAGCCATCGTCAGCACCCTGCGCAACAGCGGCATCGCGGTACGCCCGTGGCGCCCGCAGGATGCGGCAGAGCTGGCCCAGGTGCTGGCCAGCCAGGCCATCGACCTGGTGCTGGCCTCGCCGTCCCAGGGCATCCCGCTGCAGCTGGCCGCCCAGCACATCGCCGCCAGCGGCAAGGACATTCCACTGGTGCTGCTGGCCGAGCGCATCGACGAGGACGAGCTGGTGCAGGCCAGCAGCCACGGCATCCGCGCCCTGGCCCTGCGCCAGCGCCCCGAGCACCTGCTCGCCGTGGTCCGCGACCAATGGGTCGATCTGCAGGCGCGTCGCGGCCTGCGCCGGATCGAGGCGCAGATGCGCGAGACCGAGCGCCGCTGCGACGCACTGATCGCCTCCTCGCGCGACCCGATCGCCTACGTGCATGAAGGCATGCACATCCGTGCGAACGATGCTTACCTGGAGATGTTCGGTTACGAGCACTTCGACGACATCGAGGGCATCTCGCTGCTGGACATGGTCGCGGCCCAGCACGTGGAGGGCTTCAAGCAGCTGCTGAAGGGCCTCAGCCGTGGCGAGGCGCCGCCGCCGCAGTACCAGCTCGACGCGCGCCACCAGGATGGCAGTGCGTTCCCGGCGACGATGGAATTTGCCGCGGCCACCTACGAGGGCGAGTCCTGCCTGCAGGTGGTGCTCCGCCGCCGCATGGAATTCGACCCCGAGCTGGCGCGCGAGGTCGAGGACCTGCGCCAGCGCGACCAGGTCACCGGCCTGCTCAATCGCCCGACCTTCATGCTGCAGCTGGAAAGCGCAGTGGCCCAGGCCGGGCGCAGCGAAGGCCAGTTCGGCCTGCTGCTGATCGAGCCGGACCACTACGCACGCCTGCTGCCGGACATCGGCCTGGCCTCGGCCGACACCCTGATCGGCGCCCTTGCCGGGCTGCTGGCCGACGTGGTCGGCGAGGACGCGCAGCTGGCCCGCTTCGGTGAACACAATTTTGCCGTGCTGCAGGCCGGGCCCTACGCGCAGACCGTGGCGCTGGCCGAGCGCATCCGCGAGGCCTACGCCGCGCACGTCTTCAGCATCGGCGCACGTTCGGCCACGGTAACGGTCAGCATCGGTGGCGTGCAGGTCGGCGAGAAGATCGCCAGCATCGGCCAGGTACTGGCGCGCGCCAGCGAATGCACGCAGGCCGCCGCCGAGCTGGGCAACACCTGCCGCATCTTCGATCCGGCCGCTGCCGACCGGGTCGAGGAAGAGCGCGTGCTGCGCTGGGTCGCCCGCATCCGCGAGGCACTGGCCGGCGACGGCTTCCAGCTGCACTACCAGCCGGTGCTGAATCTGCAGGGCGAGCCGCTGGAGCTTTACGAGGCCTACCTGCGCCTGGAAAACAACGGCGAGCTGCTGAGCCCGACCGCGTTCCTGGGCATCGCCGAGGAACACGGGCTGCTGGCCGACATCAACCGCTGGGTGGTCTCGCAGGCGATCGCAGTGCTGGGTGAGCGCGCACGCGCGGGTCATGCGACCCAGGTGCTGGTGAAGGTCACGCCGGAATCGTTCGATGACCCGCAGATGATCGCCACCCTGCGCCGCGAGCTGCAGGCGCAGGGCGTGCCGGGCGAACGGCTGTGGCTGCATGCGCCGGAAGCCAAGGTATTCACCCACCTGCGCAGTGCGCAGCAGTTCCTCGCTGAAGTGGCACCACTGGGCTGCCGCATCGGCCTGGAGCAGTTCGGTTCGGGCCTGGACTCGTTCCAGCTGCTGGCCCACTTCCAGCCGCAGTTCCTCAAGCTGGACCGCGGCTTCACCAGCGATCTGGCCGCCACCCGCGAGAACATCGACCGCGTCAGCCAGATCACCGCGCGCGCGCAGGAAGCGGGCATTCGCACCATTGCCGAGTTCGTCAGCGATGCCAACTCGATGACCCTGTTGTTCAGTGCCGGCGTGGATTACGTGCAGGGCGACTTCGTCGGCCCGGCACTGCCGGAGATGGGCTTCGAGTTCGGGTGACCGAGGTAGCGCCGGGCGCTGGCCGGCAGCCTTTGGTACCCAGGGTTGCCGGCCAGCGGCCGGCACTACCCAAAGAAAAGGCCGGCGTTCGCCGGCCTTTTCGCTGATCAGGTCATGTCGACCAGGTTGTCGATCTTCACGTCCGGATTGACGTCGGCCTCGTAGTCGACGCCGTCCACGCCAAAGCCGAACAGGCGCAGGAAGTCGGCCTTGTAGCCGGCCAGGTCGCTGATCTCGTACAGGTTCTCGTTGGTCACCTGCGGCCACAGCGCAACCACCTTGCCCTGCACGTCCGCGGCCATTTCCTTGTAATCGGCGCGCAGGCGGCCCTCGTCATCGACCAGCGCAACGGTGTGGCCGTCGCCATCGACCAGGTCGTGGCGCAGGCGTTCGACCGCCGTGCCGTCAGCCTTGCCGCCGTAAAGGATGTCGTACAGCACGTCGAGCTGCTCGATGCAGCCTTCGTGGGTGCCCTTCTCCTTCATCACCTTGAACAGCAGCGACAGGTACAGCGGCATCGTCGGAATCGCCGAGCTGGCCTGGGTCACCACGGCCTTCAGGACCGACACGCGCGCATCGCCACCGATTTTCGCCAGCTTCTCGCGCAGGCCCAGCACCTTCGTATCCAGGTCCTTCTTGGCGGCGCCGATCGAGCCGTTCCAGTAGATCGCCTGGGTGATCTCTTCGCCCACGTAGGTGAAGGCCGTGGTGGTGCAGCCATTGGCCAGCACGCCCGCATCGGCGAGTGCGTCGATCCACATCTGCCAGTCCTCGCCGCCCATCACTGCGACGGTGCCGGCGATTTCTTCCGGAGTCGCCGGCTGCAGGGTGGTCTCGGTGATCACTTCCTTGTCGGTATCCAGGCCACGCAGGGTGATCGGTTCGCCGATCGGCTTCAGCGTGGAACTGATGATGTCGCCGGTCTTGGGGTGCTTGCGGCGAGGTGCGGCCAGGCTGTAAACGACCTGGTCGACCTGGCCCAGGTCGGCCTTGATCATCTCGATGGCCCTGGCCTTGACCTCATCGGAGAAGGCGTCGCCGTTGATGCTCTTGGCGTACAGGCCGGCTTCGTCAGCGTACTTGTGGAACGCGGCCGAGTTGTACCAGCCCGCAGTGCCCGGCTTGGTTTCGGTGCCCGGGCGTTCGAAGAAGATACCCAGCGTGGCGGCGCCGCTGCCGAACGCAGCAGTGATCCGTGCGGCCAGGCCATAGCCGGTGGAGGCACCGATCACCAGCACCCGCTTCGGGCCGTTCTGGATCGGCGGACGCGCGCGGATGTAGTCGATCTGCTGCTTGACCGCGGCCTCGCAGCCGGTCGGGTGGGTGGTGACGCAGATGAAGCCGCGTACGCGCGGTTTGATGACCATGGATACCTCGGGTTGGCAGATGCGGCGCACGGGGCGCTCAGCAGGAATATGGGCGCGCCTGCGCGCGCGAACCGCAGGATCGTAGTGCGCGGGGGACGATTGCACAACCGACGCTGGCGTAGGGTGGGGTTTGCTTTGCAAGGCTGCAAGCCCTGCACACAAAAAACCCCGCGTGCGCGGGGTTCTCTGTGTGCCGCATGCAGCAGATGCTTACGGGCGACGGGCCAGGGCCTCGACGTCCTTCGCCTTCGGCAGCAGGTCCTGCTTGCTGACGCGCAGGAAGCCGATCGTCAGCATCGGCACCGCGACCAGGATCGAGGACAGCACCACGATCACCGCGCCGATCATGTGCGTCTCGGCCAGGCCTTCCATCGACGCACCGCCGTACAGGTACAGGGCAAGCGCCGACAGGAAGAACATCACCGCAGTGATCACCGTACGCGACAGCGTCTGGTTGATCGAACGGTTCAGCACCTCCATCGAGTCCACGCGCAGGCTGCGGAAGTTCTCGCGGACGCGGTCGAACACCACGATGATGTCGTTGATCGCAAAGCCCATCACCGACAGCAGGCCGGCCAGCACGGTCAGGTCGAACTCACGGCCCAGCAGTGACACGTAGGCGACCGTCACGATCAGGTCGAACATCGCCACGATGCTGGCGGTGACCGCGAACTTCCATTCGAAGCGCACCGCGATGTAGATCAGGAAGCCGGCCAGCATGAAGATGGTGGCGTACAGGCCGTTCTTCGCCAGGTCCTTGCCGATCTGCGGGCCGACGAATGCGGTACTCATCACCGTGGCCTGGTTTTCGGCGCTGGACAGCACCTTCACCACGGCCGCGGCGGTGGCCTTGTCCTCGGCAGCGGCATCACCGGTGCCCGGCGCATGCTCGCCGTGCGGCGCCAGGCGGATCAGCAGGTCGGTGTTGCCACCGACGCTCTGCACCTGGGCACCGTCGAAGCCGTTCTGCTCCAGCTTGGCGCGGACCTGCTCGACGTCCACGGCCTTCTCAAAACGCGTTTCGATCAGGGTGCCGCCGGTGAAGTCCAGTGCGTAGTTGAAGCCCTTGATGCCGATGATGGCGACCGAGGCCAGGAACACCACGATGGTGACTGCCATGGCGACATGGCGCCAGCGCATGAAGTCGATCTTGGTGTCGTTCGGGAGGATGTGCAGCGGAAACAGTTTCATTGTGCGTGTCGTCCCGTCAGATGGCCACGTTCTGGAGCTTCTTGCGACGGCCGTAGATCAGCGTCGCCAGCGCACGCGACACGGTGATCGCAGTGAACATGGAGGCGAAAATACCGATGATCATGGTCAGCGCGAAGCCCTTCAGCGGACCGGTACCGAATGCGAACAGCGCCACACCGACGATCAGGCCGGTCAGGTTGGCGTCGAGGATGGTGCCCGAGGCACGCTCGTAACCGGTCACGATCGCGGTCTTGCCCGGCACGCCGGCGCGCAGTTCTTCACGGATACGCTCGTTGATCAGCACGTTGGCGTCCACCGACAGGCCCACGGACAACGCCAGGCCGGCGAAGCCCGGCAGGGTCATGGTCGCGCCGAACAGCGACATCACCGCCACCACGATCAGCAGGTTGAACAGCATCGCCGCCGAGGTGATCACACCGAACATGCGGTAGTAGATGCTGAAGAACACCAGGGTGAACAGGAACGCGAACACCACCGCGCGCATGCCGTTCTTGACGTTCTCGGCGCCCAGGCTCGGGCCGACCACGCGCTCTTCGACGAAGTCCATCGGCGCGGCCAGCGAGCCGGACTTCAGCAGCTTGGCCAGGTCCTCGGCTTCCTTCTTCTGCAGGCCGGTGGTCTGGAAGTTCTTGCCGAACACGCCGTTGATGTTGGCCACCGAGATCACCTCCTCGTTGACCTTGAAGCCACGCACTTCCTGGCCGTCGACGACGGTCACGGTCGGCACGCGTTCGGTATAGACCACCGCCATCGGCTTGTTCACGTTGGCGCTGGTGAAGTCGAACATGCGCTGGCCACCGACATTGTTCAGCGTCACGCTGACGGCCGGGGAGCCACTGTTCGAATCGGTCACCGCCTGCGCGCCGACCATCTGGTCACCGGTGACGATCACGCGCTTGTTCAGCAGGATCGGGCCGCGGCCGTCACGCTGCTGGTAGACCTTCGCTTCCGGCGGGATGCGGCCGGAATTGATGGCGTCCTGCGCATTGCCCTCGACCACCGCGCGGTACTCCAGGGTGGCGGTGGCGCCGATCATGCGCTTGGCTTCGGCGGTGTCCTGCACGCCCGGCAGCTGCACGACCACACGGTCGGCACCCTGGCGCTGGATGATCGGCTCGGCCACGCCGAGCTGGTTCACGCGGTTGCGCAGGGTGTTGATGTTCTGCTCGATGGCGCCGTTGGCGATCTGCGTGATCTCGGTCTCCGGCACGGTGACCGTGATGCGGTTGCCGCTGACGTCATAGCCGAGCGTCGGCTGTGCCTTGACCAGGGCGGCACGGGCACGCTGCGCGGCGTCGTCACCGGCGGACGGGCTCAGGTTGGCCACGATGCTGTTGTCCGCACGGCGCTCCACCGACTGGTAGGCGATGCGGGCGTCACGCAGGGTGCTGCGCACGTCTTCGGTGTAGGCATCCAAGCGCTTGTCGAGGGCGGCCTTCTGGTCGACCTGCAGCACGAAGTGCACGCCACCCTGAAGGTCCAGGCCGAGCACCATCGGGCGACCGCCCAGCCGGGCCAGCCAGTCCGGCACGGTCGAGGCCAGGTTCAGGGCCACCGTGTACTTCTCGCCGACGGTGTCGCGCAGGGCATCGCTGGCCGCGGACTGCGACTTCAGGTCCGGCAGGCGGACGATCAGGCTTTCCCCTTCCTTTTCGGCACCGATGGCAGTGACACCGGCCTTCTTCAGGTCGGCCAGCACACGGTCGCGCAGCGCATCGTCGATCTGCCCGCCACGGTTGGCGGTGATCTGGATGGCCGGGTCCTTCTGGTAGATGTTGGGCAGCGCGTACAGCGCACTGAGCGCCAGTACGATCAGGATGACGACGTACTTCCAGCGTGGAAATTCGAGCATTGCTTGGGTCCCGCGCGGCGCCATCCCCGGCGCCGCGGTTGTGCTTCGGAAAGGGAGTGGCTTACTTGGCCGAATCCAGGGTGCCGGTCGGCAGCACGCTGCCGACAGCGCCCTTCTGCACGCGGATGCGCACGTTGTCGGCCACTTCGACGGTGATGAAGTGGTCGCCGATGTCGGTGACCTTGCCGGCGATGCCGCCGTTGGTCAGCACTTCGTCGCCGCGCTTGATCTTTTCCAGCATCGCCTTGTGCTCCTTCTGCCGCTTCATCTGCGGGCGGATCATCAGGAAGTACATGATGGCGATCAGGATGATCGGGAACAGCAGCGTGGTCAGGCCCATGCCCTGCGGTTGGCCGCCGGCGGCCTGGGCGTGGGCGGCGGGAATCAGGAAAGCAAGCAGGTTCATCGTTGGTCCTTTGGTTGGGCGGCGCCCCGGCACCATCAGGTGCCACGGTCGCGACCGCGGATCTGGGTCAGCCTTGAAGTATGCCACGGCCCCGGGCGTTCGTCCTTGGGCCGTTTGGCAGGGGGCGTCCGGGTTACAGCGGCGGGGCCACTGCCCCGCGTGCCGCGTAGAAGGACTCGCGGAAGGCCAGGAAGGTTCCCGCCTCGATCGCGGCCCGGATGTCGGCCATGAGCTTTTCGTAATAGAACAGGTTGTGCAGGGTGCCCAGCATCGGCGCCAGCATCTCGTTGCAACGGTCCAGGTGGCGCAGGTAGGACCGGGTGTAGCCGCCGGTGCAGGCCACGCAGCCGCAGCCCGGCTCGATCGGGTCCATGTCGCGCGCGTACTGCGAGTTGCGGATGCGGACGGTACCGAACGAGGTGAAATAGTGGCCGTTGCGGGCGTTGCGGGTCGGCATCACGCAGTCGAACATGTCCACGCCGCGGGCCACGCCTTCCACCAGGTCCTCCGGCCGGCCCACGCCCATCAGGTAGCGCGGGCGGTCGCCCGGCAGCTCCGGGTCCAGGTGGTCGAGCATGGCGTTGCGCTCGTGTTCCGGCTCGCCCACGGCCAGGCCGCCGATGGCGTAGCCGTCGAAGCCGATCGCCTGCAGGGCATCGGCCGAGCGGCTGCGCAGGTCGGTGTACACGCCGCCCTGGACGATGCCGAACAGGGCCGCGTCGTTGCCCAGCTCGTCATGCGCGTTGCGGCTGCGCTGGGCCCAGCGCAGGCTCAGCTCCATCGAGCTGCGGGCGACGTCCTCGGTGGCCGGGTACGGGGTGCACTCGTCGAAGATCATCACAACGTCCGAATCGAGCACCTTCTGGATCTTCATGCTCTCTTCCGGCCCCAGGAACACCCGGGCGCCGTCGGTCGGCGAGGCGAAGGTCACGCCCTGCTCGGTGATCTTGCGGCGGTGGGCCAGCGAGAACACCTGGAAGCCGCCGGAATCGGTCAGGATCGGGCCATCCCAGCGGCAGAAGCCGTGCAGCCCGCCGTGGTCGGCGATGATGTCCAGGCCCGGGCGCAGGTACAGGTGGAAGGTGTTGCCGAGGATGATCTCGGCGCCCAGCGCGCGCACCTGGTCCGGCAGGATGCCCTTGACCGAGCCATAGGTCCCCACCGGCATGAACGCCGGCGTTTCCACCGTGCCACGCGGGAAGGTCAGGCGGCCACGGCGGGCACGGCCGTCGCGGGTCTTGAGCTGGAACTGCAGTCGGGACATGGAGCGGTCGTTCAGGCAAATAGTCGCCCATTGTCTCCCAAAACCGGGGCGGCCGCCCATTCAGGCCTGAACGGACCGGCTGCGGAGCCACGCCGTGCGTGGCTTTCCTCCCGGGTTCCGGCAGGTCCGCACCCACCGTGCGCACCCACCACAGGCAGATGCCGCAGGCGCCCTACCCCGCCTGCGGGAACAGCAGCATGGCGTCGCCGTAGCTGAAGAAGCGGTAGCGCTGCTCGATCGCGTGCCGGTAAGCCTCGAACACGCGCTCCTTGCCGGCGAACGCGGAAATCATCATCAGCAGCGTGCTTTCCGGCAGGTGGAAGTTGGTCACCATCGCGTCGACGCTGCGGATGCGGTAACCCGGGGTGATGAAGATCTGCGTTTCACCCGCGAACGGCAGCAGCTCGCCATCGCGCATCGCGCTTTCCAGCGCGCGCACCACGGTGGTGCCGACGCCGATCACGCGGCCGCCGGCGGCGCGCGTGCGCCGCACCTGCTGGACCAGTTCGGCGCCGACGTTCAGCCACTCGCGGTGCATCACGTGGTCTTTCAGGTCATCGGCGCGCACCGGCTGGAAGGTGCCTGCGCCCACGTGCAGGGTGACGTGGCCGAACTCCACGCCCCTGTCCTTCAGTGCGGCCAACAGCGGTTCATCGAAGTGCAGGCCGGCGGTCGGTGCCGCCACAGCGCCGACTTCGCGCGCGAACACGGTCTGGTAGCGCTCGCGGTCGTCCACGCCCGGCTCGCGCTGGATGTACGGCGGCAGCGGCAGCCGGCCGGCGTGCAGCAGCCACTGCTCCAGGGATTCGGGCACATGGAACTGCAGCACATAGAACTCGCCGTCGCGGCCCAGTACTTCGGCTTCGCCACCGGCATCGAGCGCGATGCGGCTGCCGGCCTTGGGCGACTTGCTGGCACCGACCTGTGCACGCGCCTGCTGGCCGCCGAGCAGGCGTTCGATCAGGATTTCCACGCGGCCACCGCTGGCCTTCTGCCCGAACAGGCGCGCCGGGATCACCCGGGTGTCGTTGAACACCAGCAGGTCGCCCGGCTGCAGCAGCGACGGCAGGTCACGCACCTGCAGATCGGTGAAGGCCGCAGGGGCCGGCGGCACCAGCAGCAGGCGGCTGGCGGAACGTTCGGCCAGGGGAGCCTGCGCGATCAGCTCGGCCGGCAGGTCGTAGTGGAAATCGGACTTCTTCAAGGCAGTGGGCGGCAACAGGTCGACAATGGCGCGCATTGTACGTGCAGCGTCCGCGAGCCGGCGTGCTTCACGGCGAACGTCGCGCAAAATGCTGCTATGCAGCAGGTTTCTGCGGGGTTATCGCGCAGAAAAACAAGTGCTAGCATCGAGTTGGAAGTCCGCTGCACGAGCCTGCCCCCAAGCGCGCGTGATGACGCGCGTTTTGCTTTTGAAGACCCGTGCGACCCATCGTTTCAGGAGATCTGCAATGAGCTTCATCGAACGCCTCGCCCCCCTGCGCGACCAGCCCGGCACCCGCCTTACCACCGGCCTGGACGACGCGACCCTGACTGCCTTGTCCGCCCGCCACCCGCAGCTGGTCGCCGCAGTGGACGCCGCCGCCGAGGAATTCGCACGCGTGCAGGCCGACCTGGGGCCGCTGCTGGCACAGGACGAACAGGCGCAGGTCGATGCGATGCAGGACGGCTTCGTCAACTTCTATGCCGACGATGCGGTGACCCCGTACGTGGCGCTGGCCGCGCGCGGCCCGTGGGTGGTCACCCTGAAGGGTGCCGTGCTGTACGACGCCGGCGGCTACGGCATGCTCGGCTTCGGGCATACCCCGGACGCCGTGCTGGAGGCGATGGCACGCCCGCAGGTGATGGCCAACATCATGACCCCCAGCCTGTCGCAGCAGCGCTTCATCACTGCGCTGCGCGCCGAGATCGGCCACCGCCGAGGCGGCTGCCCGTTCGCCCGCTTCATGTGCTTGAACTCCGGTTCCGAAGCCGTTGGCCTGGCCGCGCGCATCGCCGACGTCAATGCCAAGCTGCAGACCGACCCGGGCGCCCGGCATGCCGGCGCGACGATCAAGCGCGTGGTGGTCAAGGGCAGCTTCCATGGCCGCACCGACCGCCCGGCGCTGTACTCCGATTCCAGCCGCAAGAGCTACATGCAGCACCTGGCCAGCTACCGCGGCGAGGACTCGGTGATCACCGTGGCGCCGTACGATGAGGCCGGCCTGCGCAAGGTGTTCGAGGACGCTGCACGCAACCAGTGGTTCATCGAGGCGGTGTTCCTGGAGCCGGTGATGGGCGAAGGCGACCCGGGCCGTTCGGTGCCGCCGGCGTTCTATGCCGTGGCCCGCGAACTGACCCGTGCGCATGGCAGCCTGCTGCTGCTGGACTCGATCCAGGCCGGCCTGCGTGCGCATGGCGTGCTCTCGGTGGTCGATTACCCTGGCTTCGAAGGCCTGGACCCGCCGGACATGGAGACCTACTCCAAGGCGCTCAACGCCGCGCAGTACCCGCTGTCGGTACTGGCGGTGACCGAACATGCCGCGCAGCTCTACCGCAAGGGCATCTATGGCAACACCATGACCAGCAACCCGCGTGCGCTGGACGTGGCCTGCGCCACCTTGGCGCAGCTGACCCCGCAGGTGCGCGCCAACATCGCCGAACGTGGCGCCGAGGCCGTGCGCAAGCTGGAGCAGCTGAAGGCCGAACTGGGCGGGCTGATCACCAAGGTGCAGGGCACCGGCCTGCTGTTCTCCTGCGAGCTGGCGCCGCAGTTCAAGTGCTACGGCGCCAACTCCACCGAGGAATGGCTGCGCCAGCACGGCATCAACGTGATCCACGGTGGCGAGAATTCGCTGCGCTTCACCCCGCACTTCGGCATGGACAGCGAGGAGCTGGACCTGCTGGTGGGCATGGTCGGCCGCGCCCTGCGTGAAGGCCCGCGCCGCGAGCAGGCCGCTGCCGCGTAAGCGCCCACTTGCGTGGAGCCGAAGGCAGCGGCAGGAGCCGCTGCCAACGTCGCTGGCGACGGCCCGAAGGGTGCCGGTCAGGACGACCGGCATAGCCATGCTCGACTCAGCCTTTGCCGCGATCTGAACGAAGCGCAGCCGAGCATGGTTCGGCGCTACAGAAGGGCCCATAATCCAAGGACACCCCGTCCCTGACCGCTCTGCGATCGGCGACGGGGCGTTTTCGTTTCCGCACCAAGAGACAAGAACCCCCATGAAGTCGATCTGCGTCTACTGTGGTTCCAACGCTGGCAGCAAGCCGGCCTACACCGAACGCGCCATTGCCCTGGGCGATCGCATTGCCCGCGACGGCATGCGCCTGGTGTATGGCGGGGGCAACGTCGGCCTGATGGGCACCGTGGCCAATGCCGTGCTCGCCGCCGGCGGCGAGGTGACCGGCGTCATTCCGCGCCAGCTGGCCGACTGGGAAGTGGCCCATCGCGGCCTGACCGAACTGGAGATTGTCGGTTCGATGCATGAGCGCAAGTCGCGCATGTTCGATCTTGCCGACGGTTTCGTCGCCCTGCCCGGCGGCTTCGGCACCATGGAAGAGATCTTCGAGATGCTGACCTGGCGACAGCTGGGCATCGGCAACAAGCCATGCGCATTCCTCGATGTGGAGGGCTTCTACGCCCCGCTGATCGGCATGATCGATCGCATGGTGGAAGAGCGCTTCCTGCATCCGGACCAGCGCCAGGACCTGTGGTACGGCTCGGACATCGAGGACATGCTGGCGTGGATGCAGAACTACCAGCCGGCCCAGGCCTCGAAGTGGATCGACGAAAAGCGTCGCTCCGCCCTGCGGTGAAGCAACGTCGCGCGGCGGCTCAGGCCACCGCGCGCGCCTTCGGTGCCGGGCGGCCCAACAGGTAGCCCTGGCCATAGTCGCAGCCAAGCTCGCGCAGCGTCTGCCGCTGCGCCTCGGTTTCGATGCCTTCGCCGATGGTTTCAATGCCCAGCGTGCGTGCCAGCGACAGCACGCCTTCGACCAGCGCACGCGTGCTCTGCACTTCCGGCCCATGCAGGCCGGCAATGAAACTCTGGTCGATCTTCAGCGTGCTGATCGGGAAACGGTGCAGGTAGGACAGCGCCGAGAAGCCGGTGCCGAAGTCGTCCAGCTGCACCTGGATGCCGCGCTCGCGAAGGCCCTGCAGGATGCGCAGCGTGTGCGGACCATCGTCCAGCAGCGCCACCTCGGTGATCTCCAGGCGCAGGCGACGCGGATCGGCACCACATGCGTCGAGCAGGCCGAACAGGCGGCCGCTGAACTCGGCCGAGCGGAAGTGGCGGGGTGATACGTTCACCGAGACATAGCTCTGCCCGCCTTCGGCCAGGCCGGCAATGACCTGCTCGTAGATCAGCCAGTCAACCTGTTCGATCAGGCCGCTTTCCTCGCCCAGCTCAAGGAATGCGCCCGGCAGCAGCAGGACGCGGCGCTCGTGCTGCCAGCGCAGCAGTGCCTCATGGCCCACCACTTCGCCATCGGACAGGCGCACGATCGGCTGGTAGAACGGCACGAAATCGCGGTTGTTGATCGCACGGCGCAGGTCGGCTTCCAGGTCGAGGCTGCGCATGGCCTGCTCACGCATGTCCTCGTCGAAGATCGCGCAGCGGTCATGGCCCTGCGCCTTGGCCCGGTACATCGCCGCATCTGCGTCGCGCAGCAGTTCCTCGCCGGTGCGGTAACGCGGATTCCACAGCGCGATGCCCAGGCTGCCGGACGGGAACAGCTCGCGCCCGGCGATCCATATCGATTCCTGCAATGCCAGCAACAAGCGCTGGCCGAAATCCAGCGCCTGCGCCAACCCTTGCGGACAGTGCAGCAGCACCGCGAACTCGTCACCCCCCAGCCGCGCGACCACGTCCTCCGGGCCGGCCATCGATACGATGCGCTTGGCCACTTCCACCAGCATGCGGTCGCCGGCAGCGTGGCCAATGCTGTCGTTGACCAGCTTGAAGCGGTCCAGGTCGAGGAACAGCACGGCGAACACCGGCCCTCCCTCGCGCTTGGCCAGCGCCAGCGCATCCTGCAGGCGATCGAGCAGGTGCAGGCGGTTGGGCAGGCCGGTCAGCGCATCATGCATGGCCTGATGGGTCAGGCGCTGCTCGGCCCGCAGGCGCTCGCCGATCTGCCCGAGCAGCTTTTCGTTGACCTCGGCCAGCTCGCGGGTACGCTCCTCCACGCGCTTTTCCAGCTCGGCATGCGCCGATCGCAGCCGCTGCTGGTCGCGCTGGCGCGCCAGGCCGGTTCCGATGTTCTGCGCGACGAAGGTCAGCAGGCGCTGGTCGTGCACGCTGAAGACGCTGTTCTCGCTGTAGCTCTGCACGACGATCGCGCCGACCACCTCGTCATCGCGCAGCAGCGGCACGCCCAGCCAGCAGTGCGAACGTGCACCGGACTCGCGCACCTCGCCGCTGGCCAGCAGCGCATCGATCTGCGCGCGCGAAGCCAGCAGGGGCCGCCGGTTGCGCACGACGTACTCGGTCAGGCCGCGGCTGAAGGACCGCGGTGCACGGCTGGCGTTGTGCTCATCCACCGAATAGACGAAGTCCAGGCCGTTGCCGGCTTCGTTCACCAGCGCGATATAGAAGTTGCGCGCATCCAGCAGGCGCCCGACCACACCGTGTACCTGCCCGTAGAACTGGGCCAGGCTGTCGGCCGACATCGCCATCTCGGCGATGTTGTACAGCGCAGTCTGCAGCTGCTCGGCGCGACGGCGCTCGGCCACTTCCTCCTGCAGGCTGTGGTTGGCGCGCTGCAGCTCCAGCGTGCGCCGCTCCACCTGCTGTTCCAGCCGGACCTGCGCCTGGCGCCGATCCATCGCGGTCTGCACGTGCTGGGCAACAAAGCCCAGCAGCGCCCGCTCGGCCTCGCCATAGCGGGCCGCAAGCTCATAGCTCTGCACGACGATGGCGCCGCATACCCGGCCATCGCGCAGCATCGGCACGCCCAGCCAGTCCAGGCTCTCCGGGCCGCGCTGCGGATCGTGCTCCTGCTCGACCACGCGCGCCAGCAGCTCGCGCGAGGGCCCGCTGAGCGGCTTGCCGTGACGCAGCAGGGCCACGGTCAGGCTGCGCGGCATTTCTTCGGCAGCATGGCTTTGCGCCGGATCGGCGACGAAGTCGTCGACCTGGTCGGCGAAGTACAGGAAGCGGATCTGGTCGCGGACATCGTCGTATTCGACGATGTAGCAGTTTTCCGCGTACATCAGCGTGCCAAGCACGCCGTGCACGTGGCGCAGCATCTCCGACATTTCCAGGTCGGCGCCGGCCAGATCGGCAATCTGGAACAGCGCCTGCTGCAACCGTTCGGCCTCTTCCAGCGCCTTGATCTGCCCGGCCTGGCGGCCACGCTGCAGGGCCAGTTCAATGGCCTGCCGCGCCAGCCCCCACCAGGCCGCCGATGGCACGGCGCCTTCCACCGACAACTGCAGGCGGGCGCCGTCATAGTCCCAGCCATGGCAGCCGTCACCGACGCCGGGCGAAGCGAACGCGCCGGCTGCCACGACCGCCGGCCAGCCCCCCTGGCCGCGCCCCAGCTGCGGGTCGTCCCAGCCAACGCGGACCACGGCCGAATCCGGCAGCAGCGCATGCAATGCGCGCACCAGCGCCGTGCTCAGCACGGCCTCGTGTGGTGGCTCTTCCGCCGGTTCAACGTGCGTGGACAAATGACAATCTCTTGGCGCCGTCTGTGCGTCGCCTCCCCTGAGCCGCCGAGCATAGCGCGCCACCCGGGGGGCAATGGAAGCCCGTGAACCCCGAATCGTGCGCCCGTACGTTTTTCCTGCTGTCCGCAGCCGCTTCCACGCCATGAACCTCGCCCTGCCCGCCCCCGTCACCGGCTATGCGCCACCGCCCGCAGGCCTTACCCTGTACGCCGTGGAAGCCAGCGCACTGCCAACCGATGAAGCCTTGATGCTGGCCTGGGCCGGTGGCGACCTGCGCGCGTTCGAAAGCCTGTACGCCCGCCATCGCAAGCGCCTGTTCGGCTTCCTGCTGCGGCAGCTGCGCGACACCGCGCTGGCCGAGGAGATCTTCCAGGACGTCTGGCAGCGGGTGATCAGCGCGCGCGCCGGCTGGCAGCCTGAGGCCGCATTCAGCACCTGGCTGTTCCGCATTGCACACAACCGGCTGAACGACCATTGGCGCGCGGCGCGCCATCGCCCTGCCGCACCGGCCGACGCCGACCTGCGCCTGGCCGCGATCGAGGATGGACAGACGCCGGAAGCAGAGCTTTCCGAATTCGAACAACGTCGCCGCATCCAGCGGGCGATGGAGCAATTGCCGCCCGAGCAGCGCGAAGTGCTGCAACTGCGGCTGGATCAGGAACTGAGCCTGGAGGAGATCGGCCAGATCACCGGCGTAGGCCGGGAAACCGTGAAATCGCGGCTGCGCTATGCGATGGACAAGCTGCGTGCGGGATTGAACGCATGAACCGAGACGAACCGCTGACGCCGGAAGAACGCGAGCTGGCGCGCCTGCTCGGCCGCCGCGCCGAACAGGGCCCACCGGCCGCGCTGGACGCGGCGATCCTGGCCGCCGCACGCGCTGCCGTGGACGCGCCGCCCGCCGATGCTGTTGCCTCACCGGAGGCACCACGCGCGCCGCGCCCGCGTCCGCGCTGGCCAGCCGTATTCGGCATCGCCGCCTCGATGGTCTTTGCCATCGGCATCGCCTGGCAGCTGCGCCCGGAGCCCCCGCCGGTTCCTGCGGCTGAAGCCGGGATCGCAGCACCCCGTGTGGCAGCCGATGACGCGGCCGCGACGCAGCGCGCGGACAGCCGTGCCGCCGATCAATCCACCGCTGCCGCTGTGGGACCCGCACCGGCGCAGGCAGCCCCGATGGCCGCGCCGGCTGCTGCACCGGCACCCGCAACGCCGGCCGTCGCGCACGCGCCAGAACCTGCGCCGGCCCAGGCCGCCAACGCTCCAGCACCGCCCGCGCAACCAGCAGCGCGAGCCAAGGCGGCGGACGTCGCCGCCGATACCTCGTTTGCCGCGCTGCCTCATGCACCGGCTCCCGCGCCTGCGCAGGCGGCCGCACCTGCGCCGGCAGCGGCACCGCCCGCACCTGCCGCACCTGCCGCACCGGCGGCTTACCTGGTGCCTGCGCCGGCGTTGGCCCCAGCGCCGGAGGGCGCGCTGAAAGCTCGCAGCGCCGAAGCGGCTGTGGCCAGCGCTGCCGATGCCGAACGGGCCCAGTCACTGGATCGGGTCGAGGTCACCTCGATGAAGCGGCCGGTCCCGAGCCGCTCCGCACCGGGCGTCATGCGCCGCGGCAGCGACGCCGGACTCACTGCCGATGCCGTGCAGGCCGAAGTGGACGCCGATGCCAGGCTGCCCAGGCGGCAGTGGCTGCAGAAGATCCGCGCGCGCCGCGACGACGGCCAGCGCGACCTGGCCCGCGCCAGCCTGGAGCGCTATGTGCAGCAGTATCCGGAGGCCCGCCTGCCGCGCGACCTGCGTCCACTGCTGGACGACTGAAACGGGCGAGCACCTGTGGCAACCCCGTAGAATGGCGGGAATGCTCGATACCCTTGCCCAGCCGGTCAGCCACACGCTGGAAGTCAAACACAGCCGTTTCATTGCACACGCCGCGCCGATCGACGGTGCTGCGGCGGCACTGGCGTTCCTGCAGCAGGTGGCGGTCGCCGATGCGACCCACAACTGCTGGGCCTACCGCCACGGCCAGGACTACCGCTCCAGTGATGATGGTGAGCCCGCCGGTACGGCCGGGCGTCCGATCCTGGCCGCGATTGACGGCCAGGGCTTTGACCGGGTGATGGTGGTGGTGACGCGCTGGTTCGGCGGTATCAAGCTCGGCGCCGGCGGACTGGTGCGCGCCTACGGCGGGGCCGCTGCGGAGTGCCTGCGCATCGCGCCGCGCCTGCCGCTGGTGGCGATGGCCCGGCTGCAGCTGCTGGCCGGGTTCGAGGAGCTGGGGACCCTGCATGCCACCCTGCCCGCCTTCGGCGCCGAAAAGCGCGATGAACGGTTCGATGCCAATGGCGTGTGCCTGCGGATCGAATTGCCGGCAGATCAGGTCGACGCATTGAAAATCCGACTGCGCGACGCCACCCGTGACCGTATCCGCATACAGGACGACCACCAGGATGACTGACAAGGACGACGCCGCCGCCTCGCCCCCGCCGCTGCGCCGCCTCGGCAGCCTGCGGACGCTGTGGCCATTCGTGCGCCGCCACAGTGGACTGTTCACCGCCTGGCTGCTGGCCCTGGCGGTATCGTCGGCGGCCACGCTGAGCCTGCCCCCCGCCGTGAAGCAGATGATCGACCATGGCTTCAGCAGTGGGGGCCAGATCAACCGTGCCTTCGCCCTGCTGATGCTGGTGGCGGTCGTGCTGGCACTGGCAACGGCCGCGCGGTTCTACTTCGTATCGCTGCTGGGCGAAAAGGTCGTCGCCGACCTGCGCAGCCGCCTGTACGCACACCTGATCCAGCTCGGCGCCGGCTTCCATGACCGCAGCCGCAGCGGCGAGCTGGTCTCGCGCCTGACCGCCGACAGCGAGCTGCTGCGCAGCGTGGTCGGCTCGACCATGTCGGTAGCCCTGCGCAGCAGCGTGACCGTGGTCGGCAGCCTGGCGATGCTGTTCGTCACCAGCCCGCGGCTGGCCGCGTGGTCACTGCTCGGCATCCCGCTGGCGGTGCTGCCGATCATCATCGGCGCGCGCAAGCTGCGCGCGGTTGCGCGCAGCAGCCAGGACCGCATCGCCGATGCCAACAGCCTGGCCAGCGAGACGCTGGGCGCGGTCCGCACGGTGCAGGCGCACGCACGCGAGCCCTACGAGCGCGGCCGCTTCGACAAGGCGCTGGGCGATGCCATCGGTGCCGCGCGCCGCCGCATCGGTGCGCAGTCGCTGGTCACCGCCAGCGCCATCCTGCTGGTGTTTGGCGCCATCGTCGGCGTGCTGTGGCTGGGCGCGCACGATGTCATCGACGGGCGCCTCAGCGCCGGTACGCTGGGCCAGTTCGTGCTGTACGCGCTGATCGGCGGCGGCTCGGTCGGCGCCCTGGCTGAAGTGTGGAACGAGCTGCAGCGTGCGGCCGGTGGCATGGGCCGCATCGGCGAACTGCTGCAGGAAGACATCGAGATCCGTGCGCCGACGCAGCCGCTTACGCTGCCGCAACCGCTCCGGGGTGAAATCCGCTTCGACGAGGTGGTGTTCCACTATCCGCAGCGCCCGGACCAGGCCGCTCTGGACCACTTCAACCTGCATGTCCGCCCGGGTGAGACCGTGGCCCTGGTCGGCCCGTCGGGCGCCGGCAAGAGCACGGTGCTGTCGATGCTGCTGCGCTTCCACGACCCGGCCAGCGGCCGCATCTGCGTGGATGGCATCGACGTGCGCCAGGTCGACCCGGCCGAACTGCGCGCGCAGCTGGCGCTGGTGCCGCAGCAGCCGACGCTGTTCGCGGCCAGCGCACGCGACAACATCCGATACGGCCGCCTGCAGGCCAGCGACGCCGAGGTCGAGGCGGCCGCACGCGCGGCCGAGGCCGATGGTTTCCTGCGCGCATTGCCGCAGGGCTACGACAGTGAACTGGGTGAGCGCGGTGCCCGCCTGTCCGGCGGCCAGCAGCAACGCGTGGCAATTGCCCGCGCGCTGCTGAAGGATGCGCCGATCCTGTTGCTGGACGAGGCCACCAGTGCACTGGATGCGCAGAGCGAGCATGGCGTGCAACAGGCACTGGAGCGCCTGATGGCTGGCCGCACCACGCTGGTCATCGCCCATCGCCTGGCCACCGTGTTGAAGGCCGACCGCATCGTGGTGATGGACCAGGGCCGCATCGTGGCCGAAGGCACCCATTCGCAGCTGCTGGCCCAAGGCGGACTGTACGCTGAACTGGCACGCCTGCAGTTCATCGATTGATGACGGCCGGCTAACATCGGCCGGACCAAGCTGGCCTCGCATCAGCAGCATCCGCTGAAGGAGGTCCACGATGTCGTTCCGTCAGTTCCCTGCCGTCGACAGCAATGGCGAAAGCCACATCATCATCGAGTTCAAGCCCGAGGCGAATGGCAGCGGGCACCATTCGGAAGCCACGCCGCGCTATGAACTGGATGATGGCCGTCATCTGGTGCGAAACGGCCGCGAGTTCACCACCAGCGGTGGTGAGCTGAGGCTGACGATCTAGCACTGCCACCCCGCCTGGTGGGTGCCCACCTTGGTGGGCACTGGCTCTATCGCCCCTCTCTGGGTAGGTGTCGCCCCTGGTCGACACGCTTTTTGCCAAGGGCAGTCGAGCATGACTCGACCCTGCAAAAAGCGTGATCAATTTTTGACCAACCATCTTGACAGCCTTGCCCGCCAAGGGCCGCACGCGGTTATCCACATGTTTGCTCAGCATCCATCCACACCGCCTGTGGATGAATGTGGTCAGCCCAACACGCGCCCGATGCCGCTGGCGTCCACCTCGGCGGCCGCGCGGGTGATCGCCCCCGGATCGCTGCCGGCCACGAACCCAAGGCGGAAGTGCACCTCGCCACCGGGCGTGCGCGAGGAATGGATCGACGCCAGGCTGACGCCATGCTGCTCGAACACATTCAGCAGCGCACGCAGCGAGCCGGGCCGGTCTTCCGGCAGGTGCACCGACAGCGCGTTGCGCTCGGTCAGGTCAGCCAGCAGATACCCCACGCGTTCAAAGGTGTAGTTGCCGTCAGCCAGCGCCTGCTCGCCGAAGGCACTGCGATTGGCCGACAGCAGCTGCTCGCGGAATCCAGCCCGCGCGCTGTCATCGCCCTGCGCAACCTGCGCCCGCAGCGCCTGCAGCTGGCCGACCAGCCGTTCCAGCATCGGCGCCACGTAGGGATTGCCGAACTGGATGTCTTCGTAGATCGCCGGATTGAGCGACAGGATGCGCGCGATGATCGCGGTATCCAGTTCGAACGACGCCGACCGGTACGGCATCATCGCGGCCAGGTCACCCAGCTGCGGCTGGTACTGCCGCAGCACGCCGGCCTGGGCCAGATGGGTGGCATGCACCATCGCCTGCACCAGCGCCATCATCTGGTCGTGGTGCTGCGGCGTGGCCCGCACGCACTCGGCCTGCAGCGCCGCGCACAGCGTGTCGACCCAGGGCTGCCAATGCTGAAGCCGGGCTTCGCAGACCACCATCACCCGGCCCTTCAGCGTCGGTGCTTTCGGCGGCGCGGTCATCGGATGCAGGCCGACCACTTCGGCCTGCGAGTCCAGCATCGCCTGTACCGGTGCTTCCTTCACCGAGGTCACGTCCAGCCACAGCCTGCCCTGCTCGCGGCCGGCCGACTGCCGCACGTACTCGGCGATCAATGCCGGCGTGTGCCGGATCGGTGCCGAGAACACCAGCACATCGGCCTGCGCCAGCAACTGCTCCGGCGTGTGCGAGTCCGGGTCCGCGGGATCATGGCCGATCACCTGCAGCTGCATGTGCTGCTGGAAGAAGCGGGTCAGCCAGCGCCCGTAGGCGCCAGCGCTGCCGATGATGCCGACCGTGCGCGGCGTGCGGGGATCCAGGCCGCTCATGCCACGCGTTCGGCGCGGAAGCGCGTTCCTTCGGCCAGCGCCGCCGGCGCGGCGGCGACCACGTCGAATTCCTCGAAGCCGTTGTCCAGGGTCGCCTCCAGCGCCGCGTGGGTGCCGGCGATCGCCCGCGAGATGGCCAGCTGCATCGATTCGCCGCGCAGCAGGAAGGACACCACCAGCGACATCAGCACATCCCCCGTACCGGCCACGTCCACCGGCAGCAGTGGCGAGGTCCAGCGCCAGGTCTCCTCGCGGCCAACGGCCAGGGTCACCAGTTCACCCGGGTTGCCGCCCACGCTGTGCGCGATCACCCAGTGCGGGCCACGATCCAGCAGCGTGCGCGCGGCGGCGATGGCATCGGTCTCGGCCAGCGCCGGCATGCCGGTCAGGCGATTCAGTTCGAAGGCATTGGGCGTCACCAGCCAGGCGTGCGGCAACAGGCGTTCGGCGAAGACCGCTTCCAGGCCCGGTTCCACATAGGGCCCGGTGTGGGTGTCGCCGATCACCGGATCCAGGCAGTAGCGCAACTGGGGGCAGGCCGGCAGGATCCCGTCCAGCCAGTCGGCGAACGCCGCGCCGTTGGCGGTACTGCCGAAATAGCCGGACACCAGCATCTTGGCGCGCTGCGGCAGGCCACGCTCGTGGGTACCGAGCAGCAGGTCGGCGAACCAGTCGACCGGCAGCACGCGGCCCCGCGTAGTGTCGTAGAACGGGGCATTGCTCAGCAGCACGGTCGGGATTTCCGCCACGCGCACGCCGAGTGCGCGCATCGGCGGTACAGCCGCGCTGTTGCCGGCATGGCCGTAGACAAGTTGCGACTGGACCGAGATGACATCGATCGGCGACGGCCCATCCGGCCGCTGGCGGCGGCCGTGGACCAGATGGTTATCAAGGGATTCGCTCATGGCCGCATTCTACGCCCAAGGGGGTTTTCGGCAGGGCTTGCAGCCCTGCACCTGCCGAAGGCGAAGCCGAAGCAAGATCAAGAGCCGCATTCCGTGGGGTGGCGAGGCGGTGTGGGTGGTCAGGACACGCCGTAAACCCATCCATGGGGGCTCGATGGCGCCATCCATGGCGCCAACGGTCCTGCCCACCCACACCGCCCCGCCTCTGACAGATTCCCGCGACTGTTGGTGGGTGCCGACCGTTGGTCGGCACATCTGTGGGATACCGAAATAAATCGGGGTCAGATCCGTTTTTCTTCGGAAAACGGATCTGACCCCACGAGCTGTTCCGACAGATCGCGGAAAACTGTCGAAGGCGGGGTGGGTCCGGTTGCGGGGGCGTGAGCCGCATGGATGCGGCGACCGAGCCTACATGGACGTATTTACGGCGCCCCCCGGAACCGGACCCACCCCGCCAACCCACGGATAGCCAGCTTCTGCTGTTGACGTTGACGTTGCTTCGGCAGGTGCAGGGCTGCAAGCCCTGCAACCCAACCTCCTCAGTGAGCAGCAGGCCGCGACGGCGGCAGCCACGCCGCGACGATGCCCAGCAGCGGCAGGAACGCGGTCAGCTGATAGACGTACTCGATGCTGGTCTTGTCCGCCAGCAGGCCGAGCACGGCCGCGCCCAGCCCGCCCATGCCGAATGCAAAGCCGAAGAACAGGCCGGACACCATGCCGATACGGTGCGGCATCATTTCCTGCGCGTACACCACGATGGCCGAGAATGCCGAGGACAACACGAAGCCGATCAGTACCGCCAGCACCGTGGTCCACAGCAGATCGGCATGCGGCAGCATCAGCGCAAACGGCGCCACGCCCAGGATCGAGGTCCAGATGATCGGCTTGCGGCCGATGCGATCACCCAGCGGGCCACCCAGGAAGCCGCCGGCCGCAGACGCCACCAGGAACGCGAACAGGTGCAGCTGCGCCTGTGCCACCGGAATGCCGAAGTGGTGGATCAGGTAGAAGGTGAAGTAGCTGCCGATGCTGGCCATGTAGAAGTACTTGCTGAAGATCAGCACCAGCAGGATCGCCAGCACCTTGGCCACGGTGCGCGGCGGATGGCGCGGGGCCATCGAGGCGGTGCTGGCCGGGCGCGGGGTGCCCAGGTGCAGCGCGTACCAGCGGCCGACATAGGTCAGCAGCGCGATGCCGATCAGCGCGGCGCCGGCAAACCACGATGCGGCATGCTGGCCATACGGCACGATCACTGCGGCCGCAATCAGCGGGCCCAGTGCGGTACCGAAGTTGCCGCCGACCTGGAACACCGACTGCGCGAAACCGTGCCGGCCACCCGAGGCCAGCCGGGCGATGCGCGAGGCCTCCGGGTGGAAGATCGCCGAGCCGATGCCGACCATGGCCGCGGCCATCAGCACCACCGCGTAGTTCGGTGCGAAACCGAGCAGCAGCATGCCGCACAGGGTCGAGGCCATGCCGATCGGCAGCGAGTACGGTGCCGGGCGGCGATCAGTGGCCATGCCGATCAACGGCTGGAAGATCGAAGCGGTGAGCTGATAGGTCAGCGTGATCAGGCCGATCTGGGTGAAGCTGAGGTTGAAGCCGCCCTTGATCACCGGATAGATGGCCAGGATCAGCGACTGCATCATGTCGTTGACGACATGCGAGGTGGAGATGGCGGCCAGCACGCCGGGAGCTACCGGGCGCGAGGTCGTTGCGGGAGAAGCCAGGGTCGACATGGACGCAGTCAGGTTGGGGGCGAGCCCCGCATGCTACGGTTGCCCTCCCCTCCCTTCTGCCGCGTTCAGGTCATGCCCTATCGCAAAAAGGACATCGCCGGCGACGTCGATCCGGCCGCGCCCTGGCGGGAGGTTCCCCTGCACCGTCCGGTCACCTATCGGGTCACCCAGTACCCGGTGGGCACCCACATTCCCGGGCACAAGCACCAGCGCCACCAGCTGGTCTACGCCATCTCCGGCCTGATGGTGGTGCGATCGGAAGTCGGCCGCTGGGTGGTGCCCTCGAACCGCGCGATCTGGATGCCGGCCGGGATGGTGCACGCGGTGGACTGCATCGCCGCCGTGCACATGCGCAGCCTGTACATCGACCCGTCGTTCGCCCCGCACCTGCCGACCGAGCCGTTCGCGGTGCAGGTGTCGCCCTTGCTGCGCGAGCTGCTGCAGGCCGCCACGCTGGTCAAGGGCGAGCACATCGAGGACAGCCGCGATGGCCGCGTGGTGCGCCTGCTGCTGGACGAACTGCACCGCATGGACGTGCTGCCGCTGCACCTGCCTGCGCCGAGCGACCCGCGCCTGCTGCGGATCTGCCAACACCTGCAGAAGCACCCCGGCGATGAAGCCACGCTGCAGGACTGGGCGCAGGCGCTGGAGGTTGACGTGAAAACCATCCAGCGCCACTTCGCCAGCGAGCTGGGCATGACCTTCGGGCAGTGGCGGCAGCAGGCGCGGCTGCTGGCTGCCCTGGAACGATTGGCGGTGGGCGACAAGGTCATCGATGTGGCGCTGGCGATGGGTTACGACAGCCCCAGCGCGTTCAGCAGCATGTTCAAGCGCCAGCTGGGGCAGACGCCTGCGGCATTTTTCCGATGATCGCAAACGAAAACGCCGGGCATGGCCCGGCGCTACCGCCCAACACTTCCGTTGAAAAACTCAGGACGTCATCCGGTCCCAGAAGCCCTTCACGCCATCCATGAACGTCGCCGACTTCGGCGAATGCTTGCGTGCTTCCTCGCCGACGAAGGTGGCTTCGAACTGCTCCAGCAGCTTGCGCTGTTCGTTGGTGAGGTTGACCGGGGTCTCCACCACCACGCGGCAGTACAGGTCGCCCTCGCTGCGGCTGCGCACCGAACGCACGCCCTTGCCGCGCAGGCGGAACAGCTTGCCGGTCTGGGTCTCGGCCGGGATGCGGATCTCTGCTTCGCCGCCGAGGGTAGCCACGCGCACGGTGTCGCCCAGTGCCGCCTGCGAGATGCGGATCGGCACTTCGCAGTGCAGGTCGTCGCCATCGCGCTGGAAGATCGCATGCTCGCGCACCCGCACTTCCACGTACAGGTCACCCGGCGGCGTTCCAGCCGGGCCGGCTTCGCCTTCGCCCTGCAGGCGGATGCGGTCGCCGGTATCGACGCCGGCCGGCACCTTCACCGACAGCACCTTGTCTTCCTCGACGCGGCCGTTGCCATGGCAGGTCTTGCAGGGCTTGGCGATGATCTGGCCACGGCCGCCGCAGTTGTGGCAGGCCTGCTGCATGGCGAAGATGCCGCGCTGGATGCGCACCTGGCCGCGGCCATGGCACACGTTGCAGGTCTCGACCTTGCCGTCCTCGGAGCCACTGCCATCGCAGTCGCCGCACTCGGCCAGGGTCGGAATCTCGATCCGGCGCTCGACGCCGCGCACGGCTTCTTCCAGGTCCAGTTCCATCACGTAGCCAATGTCGGCACCGCGACGGGCCTGGCGCGGACCACCGCCGCCACCGCCGAAGATGTTGCCGAAGATATCGCCGAAGATATCGTTCATGTCCGGGCCACCCGGACCGCCGCCGCCCATGCCGTGCTCGAACGCGGCGTGGCCGTGGCTGTCGTACATGCGGCGCTTGTTGCCGTCGGACAGCACTTCGTAGGCTTCCTTGCACTCCTTGAAGGAGGCCTCGGCCGCCGCATCACCCGGGTTGCGGTCCGGATGGAACTTCATCGCGCAGCGACGGTAGGCCTTCTTCAGCTCTTCGTCGGTGGCGGTGCGGGCAACGCCCAGCACTTCGTAGTAATCGCGCTTGCTCATATCGTGAATCGGGTTCCGGAACGTCGGGATTCGTCAAAGCGGAAGAGCGGAACCAGGTCCGCTCTTGCGTCGGGCGCCCCGACACGCCGGTGGGCGGTCAGGACCCTGATGCGACAACGGGACGCTGGCTGGCAGCGTCCCGCGTCGGTCCGGATCAGGACTTCTTGTCGTCCTTGACTTCGGTGAACTCGGCGTCGACCACGTCATCGTTGCCCTTGCCGGCATTGCCGGCATCGGCACCCGGGGCACCGCCCTGGTCGGCCGAAGCCGCAGCGAACAGCGACTGGCCGGCTTCTTCCAGCGCCTTCGACTTGGCTTCGATCTGCGCCTTGTCGTCACCCTTCATCGCGGTCTCCAGGTCGGCCAGGGCCGCCTCGACCTTGCCGATGACATCGCCGCCGACCTTGCTGCCGTGCTCGGTGATGGCGCTGCGGGTGCCGTGGATCAGGGCGTCGGCCTGGTTGCGGGCCTGCACCAGTTCCTGGAACTTCTTGTCTTCCTCGCGGTTGGCTTCCGCGTCGGCGACCATGCGCGCGATCTCTTCCTCGGACAGGCCCGAACCTGCCTTGATCTCGACCTTCTGTTCCTTGTTGGTCTTCTTGTCCTTGGCCGACACGTGCAGGATGCCGTTGGCGTCGATGTCGAAGGACACTTCCACCTGCGGCAGGCCGCGCGGAGCCGGCTCGATGCCGGACAGGTCGAACTTGGCCAGCGACTTGTTGAAGCGGGCCTGTTCGCGCTCACCCTGCAGCACGTGCACGGTCACGGCCGACTGGTTGTCCTCGGCGGTGGAGAACACCTGCGAGGCCTTGGTCGGGATGGTGGTGTTCTTCTCGATGATCTTGGTGAACACGCCGCCCATGGTCTCGATGCCCAGCGACAGCGGGGTCACGTCCAGCAGCAGCACGTCCTTGACGTCGCCGCCCAGCACGCCGCCCTGGATCGCCGCACCCAGTGCCACGGCTTCGTCCGGGTTGACGTCCTTGCGCGGTTCCTTGCCGAAGAACTCGGTCACCGCCTGCTGCACCTTCGGCATGCGGGTCTGGCCGCCGACCAGGATCACCTCGCTGATGTCGCTCGAACGCAGGCCGGCATCGTTCAGGGCGACGCGGCACGGCTCGATCGACTTCTTGATCAGGTCGTCCACCAGTGCTTCCAGCTTGGCGCGGGTCAGCTTGATGTTCAGGTGCTTCGGACCCGAGGCGTCAGCGGTGACGTACGGCAGGTTCACTTCGGTCTGCTGGGCGCTGGACAGCTCGATCTTGGCGCGCTCGGCAGCGTCCTTCAGGCGCTGCAGGGCCAGCGGATCCTTGCGCAGGTCGATGCCCTGGTCCTTGTTGAACTCTTCAACCAGGTACTCGATGACGCGGTTGTCGAAGTCTTCGCCACCCAGGAAGGTGTCGCCGTTGGTGGCCAGCACTTCGAACTGCTTCTCGCCGTCGACGTTGGCGATCTCGATCACCGACACGTCGAAGGTGCCGCCGCCCAGGTCGTACACCACGATCTTGCGATCCTTGTTGTCGCCCTTGTCCAGGCCATAGGCCAGCGCGGCCGCGGTCGGCTCGTTGATGATGCGCTTGACGTCCAGGCCGGCGATGCGGCCGGCGTCCTTGGTGGCCTGGCGCTGGCTGTCGTTGAAGTAGGCCGGCACGGTGATGACCGCTTCGGTGACCTTCTCACCGAGGAAGTCCTCGGCGGTCTTCTTCATCTTTTCCAGCACCTTGGCCGAGATTTCCTGCGGCGCCATCTTCTTGCCGTCGCTGGTGGCCACCCAGGCATCGCCGTTGTCATGGGCCAGGATGCTGTACGGGACGTGGGCGATGTCCTTCTGCACCTCGCCGTCGGTGAACTTGCGGCCGATCAGGCGCTTCACCGCGTAGAAGGTGTTCTTCGGGTTGGTCACGGCCTGGCGCTTGGCCGAGGCACCGACCAGGACTTCGCCGTCCTTGGTGTAGGCGACGATCGACGGGGTGGTGCGATCGCCTTCCGAATTCTCGATGACGCGGGCCTTGCCGCCGTCCATGATCGCCACGCACGAGTTGGTGGTGCCGAGGTCGATACCAATGATCTTGCCCATGGGGGAGACTCCTGAGGATGCTAGTTGGGGTCAGTCCGGCCGTTCGGCCGGTGGATGAATACGATGTGGGGGAGGCTCGTGGAACATTCAAGCCATCCTCCGAACGCTGTGTTTCCGGTCATCCGGCGCGTTCAGCGTCGGGTCGGGTGGCGGTCTCTGTCCGCCGCCCGGCCCCGCGGGATCACTCGGCGGCCACCACCACCAGCGCCGGCCGCAGCAGGCGCTCGTTGAGCAGGTAGCCCTTCTGGAACACGGTCACCACGCTGCCCGGGGCGGCACCCGGGGTCGGGGCCTGGCTGATCGCCTGGTGGTGTTCCGGGTTGAACGGCTGGCCGATCGGGTCCAGCAGGACCAGGCCGTTGTCGGCAGCGACCTTGAGCAGCTGCTTGTAAGTCAGCTCCAGGCCTTCGCGCAGCGGGTGCGGGTCGTCGCCGGCGGCCTTCAGGCCGGCATCCAGGCTGTCGAACACGGGCAGCAGATCGCCCAGCAGCTTCTCGTTGGCGAACTTGCGGGCCTGTTCGATGTCACGGGCAACGCGCTTGCGCTGGTTCTCCAGGTCGGCGCGCTCACGCAGGGCATCGGCCTTGACCTGTTCGATTTCGGCGCGCAGGCGCTCGACTTCGTCGTTGACGCCGGCGGTGGCGGCCGCATCGGCGGCACTCTGCTGGGATTCGATATCTGGCTGTTCGTGGTTCATGTCTGGGTCCCTGGCGGTCAAACTCCGCCTCCAACCACCCTAGTGTGGGCGGGATGCTGCGTTTCAAGCGTCGGATGTTCCCGGCGTGCGCCCGGCCGGTGAAAAGGCCGCGCCGAGCACATCGGCCGTGGCCTGGACCAGCGGGATGACGCGGTCGTAGGCCATCCGCTTGGGACCGATCACCCCCAGCACGCCCAGCACCTGGCCGTTGGCGGTATAAGGGGCGGTCACCAGCGAGACGCCTTGGAGCGGCATCATCCCGGTCTCCTCGCCGATGAAGATGCGCACGCCCGGAGCCTGGATGGTCCGTTCCAGCAACTGCAGGATCTCGCGCTTGCTGGAGAACAGCTCGAACAGTTCACGCAGGCGCTCCAGGTCGGACAGGTCCTGCACCCCCATCAGCCGGGTCTGCCCGGCCACCAGCATGTCGTCAGCCGCCGGCTGCAGGGCCTGCTCGGCCAGTTCGATGCTGTGCGCCAGCAGCTGCTCCAGTTCGGAACGGGCGTCGTGCAGCTCCAGCAGCAGGCGGGTGCGGATCTCGGCCATCGGCAGGCCGGCGAAATGCGCATTGAGGTAGTTGGCGACCTGTTCCAGCTGGCCCGGCGCAAACTCCTGGCGGGTCTCGATGACCCGGTTCTGCACCTCGTTGTCGGCGAACACCAGGATCGCCAACACCCGCCGTCCGTCCAGCGGCACAAAATCGATCTGGCGGAAGGCGAACTGCTCCCGCCGCGGCGCGCTGACCACGCCGACGAAGTGGCTCATCGCCGACAACAGTTCCGAAGCGCTGCCGAGCAGGGCCTGGGTACTGCCGCCACCGGCCAGTTCCTGGCGCAGGCGGGCCAGTTCGCCCTCGCCCGGCGGCTGCATCTGCAGCAGGCTGTCGACGAACACCCGGTAGCCATGCGCGGTCGGGACGCGCCCGGCCGACGTGTGCGGCGAAGCCAGCAGGCCCAGGTCTTCCAGGTCGCCGAGGATGTTGCGGATGGTCGCCGGGCTGACCTCCAGGCCGGCCACGCGCGCCAGCGTCTGCGAGCCGACCGGCTCACCGTCCTGGATGTAACGCGCGATCAGCGTGCGCAGCAGATGGCGCGCACGCGGGGCAAGCTGGTCGGGAGAACCGTGCATGGAATCAACCTGTGAGACACGGACACTAGATAATGGCGGCGCATCACCTTGGCAAGTCATTGGACCTCCCGCGCCCGCGTGCTAGCGTTGCGCGGCTGCTGATACCCCCTTACCCATGCTCAGACATCTTTCGATCAAGGATTTTGCCGTCGTCCGCGCCACCGAACTGGAGTTCGGGCCAGGCATGACCGTGGTTTCAGGCGAGACCGGCGCCGGCAAGTCGCTGATGGTCGACGCGCTGGGCTTCCTGTCCGGCCTGCGCGCCGACAGCGGCGTGGTCCGCCACGGCGCCGCACGCGCCGAGCTGTCGGCCGAGTTCGTGCTGGACCAGCTGCAGGCCGCGCGCCAGTGGCTGGCCGACAACGAGCTGGACGACGAGGACCAATGCCAGCTGCGCCGCGTGATCCGCGCAGACGGTGGCTCGCGGGCCTGGATCAACGGCCGTCCGGTGACCCTGGCACAGCTGGCCGACCTGGCCTCGCGGCTGGTGGAGATCCACGGCCAGCATGAACAGCAGGCCCTGCTGGCACGCCCGTCGCAGCTGGCCCTGCTCGACGCCTACGCCGGCAACGAGGAAGAACGCCGCCAGGTGCGCCGCGCCGCCGCCGCCTGGCAGGCACTGGTCGATGAATCGCTGGCGCTGTCACAACAGGGCGACGTCAGTGACCGGATCGGCTTCCTCGAGCACCAGCTGCGCGAACTCGACCGCGAGGACCTGGAACCGGAATCGATTGCCGCGCTGGGCGCCAGCCACCGCCGCCAGGCGCATGCCAGCGCCCTGCTGAGCGCCTGCCAGGCCGCCAGCAACCAGCTCAACGGCGATGACGGCAGTTCCGCGCTGGACCTGCTGCAGCAGGTGCGCCACGAGCTGTCGCGCCTGATCGAACACGACCCGCGGCTGGGCGAGGTGGACGGCCTGATCGAGAACGCCTCGATCCAGTTGCACGAGGCCCTGTCGCTGCTGGACCGCGTGCATGACGATCTCGACGCCGACCCGGAGCAGTTCGAGGAGAACGAGCGCCGCCTTGGCCGCCTCCACGACCTGGCCCGCAAGCACCGCGTGCCGATGGACGAGCTGGGCGCGCAGCGCGAGCGCATGCATGCCGAAGTGGAGCAGCTGCGCGGCGCCGACGAGCGCCTGCAGCGCCTGGCCGGCGAGATCGACAAGGCCGCCGCCGCCTGGCGCGCGCAGGCCGAACGGCTGACGGCCAGCCGCCGCAGTGCCGCCGCCGAGCTGTCGGCCACCACCACCGGCATCATCGCCGAGCTGGGCATGGGCGGCGGCCAGTTCCTGATCGAACTGGAGCCGCAGGATGCCGGCAAACCCGATCCGCAGGGCGCCGAGCGCGTGGAATTCCTGGTGGCGGCCAACGCCGGGCAGCCACCCCGAGCCCTGCGCAAGGTGGCCTCCGGTGGCGAACTGTCGCGCATCTCGCTGGCCATCGAAGTGGCCGCGCTCGACCTGGACGCGGTGCCGACGATGGTGTTCGACGAAGTGGACTCCGGCATCGGTGGCGCGGTGGCGGACATCGTCGGCCAGAAGCTGCGCGCCCTTGGCGAGAAGCGCCAGGTCCTGTGCGTGACCCACCTGCCACAGGTCGCCTCCAAGGGCCACGCCCACTACCGGGTCAGCAAGGCGCCGGTGGAAGGCATGACCCAGAGCGCAGTGGAAAAACTGGACAGCAAGGCCCGCGAGGAAGAACTGGCGCGCATGCTGGGTGGCGTGGAAGTGAGCAAGGAAGCGCGCGCCGCCGCACGCAAGCTGCTGCAGGCCTGAGGCCGGCAGAGCAGCGCGTGGGCCCGGCTTCCGGACGGTAGTGCCGGCCGCTGGCCGGCAACCCAACACACGGGGACGAAGATCGGGAGGTTGCCGGCCAGCGGCCGGCATTACCCCCGTGGCTGTGTCAGGTCGACGTTTTCCACCAGAAAATCGAGGAAGGCGCGCACCCGCAGCGGCAGGTAGCCCCCCTGCCCCAGGAACACCGCGTGCACCTCTTCCAGGTCACCCGGATTGGCCTCTTCCAGCACCGGCAGCAGGCGCCCGGCGGCGATGTCGTCCTGCACCTGGAACGCGGCCAGGCGGGCCATGCCCAGCCCGCCCAGCACCAGCTGGCGCAGCGCGTCGCCGTTGCTGGCACGGGCATTGCCACTGGGCAGCACCATCCGCTCGCGCCCGTCCTGCAGCAGCGGCCAGCCCTGCATCGCGCGCGCATGACCGATGTCCAGCCGGTTGTGGGACTGCAGTTCCTCGGCGTTGCGCGGCATCCCATGCCGCTGCAGGTACGCCGGCGCGGCCACGATCATCATCCGCGTCGCGCCCAGCCGACGCGCGACCAGGCTGGAGCTTTTCAGCGGACCGGCCCTTACCGCCACGTCGGTGCGCTGCTCCAGCAGGTCGATCACTTCATCATTGAGGGTCAGGTCCACCCCCACCTGCGGGTTGCGCGCCAGGAACGCCGGCAGCAGCGGCAACAGGAAATGCTGGCCGAACGGCACGTTGGAGTTGACCCGCAGCCGCCCGCGCGGCTCGGCATGGGCGCTGGCGCAGCGCTCGGCTTCCTCGAGGTCAGCCAGCACGCGCAGGCCACGCTCGTAGAACGCGCAGCCTTCCGGGGTCAGCTGCAGCTGGCGGGTGGAGCGCTGCAGCAGGCGCGTGCCGAGCCGCTGCTCCAGCCGTGCCACCAGCTTGCTTACCGCCGAGGGCGTCATGTCCAGGCTGCGGGCGGCGGCAGAAAAGCCACCGGTCTCGATCACCCGCACGAACACTTCCAGTTCGCCGGATCGGTTGATGTCGGATCGCGCCATGGCGATGAATCCAGTTCACAGATGATTGTCCATGCGCAGTCTAGTTCACAGGTGAACCCGGAATCACCATGGCCGTCCCTTTCCTCCGGACCGACCGATGACCCGTTTGCGCCAGCTCACTGCCACCGTCCTGCTCGCCCTGTCCGGCGCGGCCGGCGCCTCGCCCACTGCGCACTGGGTCGCCAGCTGGCAGGCCAGCCCGCAACCGGTCTGGCGCGCGGATTTCCTGTTCCCGACGCTGGTCCCGACCACGCTGCACGACCAGACGTTCCGCCAGACCGCGCGCATCAGCCTGGGCGGTGCACGGTTGCGGGTGCGCCTGAGCAATGCCTACGGTACGCAGCCGCTGCGGATCGGCGCCGCCAGCGTCTCCGCACGCATGGACGGCGCCCCTCGGCCACTCAGCTTCGATGGCCAACCCGGCGTGCTGATCGGCCCCGGCCAGGAGCGGCTGAGCGACCCGCTCGCGCTTGCCACCGACGACCGCCAGGCACTGCAGGTCAGTGTCTTCGTGCCGGGGCCGGCAGCGGTCCAGACGTTCCATTGGGACGGTCGCCAGACCAGCTGGATCGCCGCTGGCGACCAGAGCCAAGCCCAGATGCTGCGCGCTGCCAGCAGCACCACCGCGCGCCTGCTCCTGGCCGGTATCGAGGTCGAGGCCAACGCCAGCGCGCGCAGCGTGGTGGTGATCGGCGACTCGATCACCGATGGCGCCACGGCCAGCCTCGACCAGGACCAGCGCTGGACCGACCACTTGGCCGCGCGGCTGGCCCCGCGCGGGGTGGCGGTGGTCAATGCGGGCATTTCCGGCAATCGGCTGCTGAGCGACGGCATGGGTGAGTCCGCCCTGGCCCGCTTCCAGCGCGATGCACTGGATCAACCCGGGGTAGCCAGCGTCATCGTGCTGATCGGCATCAACGACATCAGCTGGCCCGGCACCGCGTTCGCCCGGGGCCAGGCCCGACCGACGCTGGCCGAACTGCAGGCGGGCTATCGCACCCTGGCCGAACGTGCGCGCCACCGGGGCGTGCGTATCGTCGGCGCCACGTTGCCGCCGTTTGCCGGCGCCCTGCCCGGCACGCCACTGGACGATTACTACCATCCGGACAAGGATGCCCTGCGCCAGCAGCTCAACGCCTGGCTGCGCTCGGACAGCCCGTTCGACGCGGTGATCGACCTGGACGCGGCGCTGCGCGACCCGACCGACCCGGCGCGGATGGCCGCCCCCTACGACTCCGGCGACCACCTCCACCCGGGGGATGCCGGCAACCGGGCGATGGCCGAGGCGGTGGACCTTGAGGTCCTGCTGGGTTGCAAGGGGTCCGACGCCGCGGAGCGCCCGGGGTCGGCCCCCTCTCCTGAAGGGAAAGGGCTCTGACCCCATCAACCAAAAACCCCGGGCAGGCCCGGGGTTTCGTCGCTGGCGGCTGGCCGGAACGGCTTACTTGCGCTTCTTGCGCACGTACAGCACCAGCGAGTGTTCTTCCAGCTCATAGCCGTGATCGGCCGCGATCTTGCGCTGCAGCTCCTCGATCTCATGGCTTTCGAATTCGATGATCTTGCCGCTGTCCACGTCGACCATATGGTCGTGGTGGCCACCACGGTCCAGCTCGTAAACGGCCTGGCCGCCCTCGAAATTGTGCTTGAGCACGAGGCCGGCGGCCTCGAACTGGGTCAGCACCCGGTAGACCGTCGCCAGGCCGATCTCGTCGCCATGCTCGAGCAGCTGGCGGTAGATGTCCTCGGCGGTCATGTGGTGCTGGTGGTGCTGGGCATTGCGCTGTTCGAGCAGCGCCAGGATCCGCATCCGCGGATGGGTCACCTTCAGGCCGACTTTACGCAGGTCGTGGGTTTCCATAGGTCTCCGTTCATTGGCGATTTAGCGCCAGCTGCCTCGGATTGGGTCGCGGTGGCACGCCGGGAGTGTATCATCGGTTTGATTTCCCCAACCGCCAGTCCCGATGCGCAATCTCCTGTTGGTCGCCGCCGTCGCCCTGTCCACCACCGGGTGCGGCATCATCTACAAGCAACCCATCTATCAGGGCAACCTGATCCGGGAAGATGCCGTGGCCAAGCTGCAGGTCGGGCAGAGCAAGCAGCAGGTCAGCGCGCTGCTGGGCACCCCGTCCATTCCCGACCCGTTCCACGCCCAACGCTGGGACTACACGTCCAGCCAGCGCGTGAACCGCCTGGGCCGCACCGAAGTGAAGAACTTCGTGGTCTTCTTCGAGAATGACACCGTGACCCGCTGGGAAGGCGACTACTTCCCGGGCAACGACAAGGCCCTGGCCCAGCAGACCGTGCGCCAGTTCGGCCGCAACCTGCCGAAGGACAAGAAGAAGAAGGGCCGCTGAGCCCCCTGCCCGTCCGCAACGACGGGTTGCCGGGATCAACCGCCGAGCGCGCGACGCCGGCGGTTGTCCTTTGGATCGGCCAGCAGCGGGCGCAGCAGTTCGATGCGGTCGCCATCCAGCAGCACCTGCTGCGGACGCGCCAGGACGCCGTGCACGGCGGCGGCCGGACAAACGGCACTGCCTTCCAGCGCCGCAGCGGCAATGGCGTCGGCCACGGTGGCACCCTCCTCCAGTTTCAGTCGGCGCGACAGCACCCGCTGTGGCCAGGCCAGTACCACCTCGACCTCGATCATCGCTCAGGCCTCGTCGGCGACGCGGATGAAGTCGTTGACCATGCGGTCGGCCAGGCTCTGGAAGCCCAGCGCCAATGCAGGACCAAGCAGGCGCGAGCTGGGTTCGAACTCCAGGGTGAGAGTGACCTTGCAGGCGTCCTCGGCCAGCGCATGGAACTCCCAACGGCCGTGCAGCTGCTTGAACGGGCCGTCGCGCAGCTGCATATCGATGCTGTGCGGGCGCCGCAGCGTGTTTTCCGTCTGGAACCAGGTGCTGAACGAACCCAAGCCCAGGTCAAGGCGCGCCACCAGGCGGTCCTCGCCCTGCTCCAGGATCTGGGCAGCCGAGCACCAGCGGAAACGGCTCGGATAGGCCTGGACATCGTTGACCAGGTCGAACATGCGCGCGGCCGAATGTTCGACCAGGGCGCTGCGGCGGATAGTTGGCATGAATACAGGACGTTTCGGCAATCGACCGGGCGGGCCCGAATCGGAGACAATACGGAAATGAGCAAGAACAGCGGCAAGGATAAAGCAAAGAGCGCGACGGCCAACAAAACCATCGCGTTGAACAAGCGTGCCCGCCACGAATACCACATCGAAGAACGGTTCGAGGCCGGCCTGGCCCTGCAGGGCTGGGAGGTGAAGTCGATCCGCGCTGGCCGCGGCAACATCATCGACGCCTACGCCTACGTGAAGCGCGGCGAGATCTACCTGATCGGCGCACAGATCACCCCGTTGATCCAGGCCTCGACCCACGTGGTGGCCGAAGATCGCCGCGAGCGCAAGCTGCTGCTGCACCGTAGCGAGATCGACAAGCTGGTCGGCAAGGTCGAGCGCGATGGCTACACGATCGTGCCCACCGCGATGTACTGGAGCAAGAACAAGATCAAGCTCGAGATCGCGCTGGCCAAGGGCAAGCAGACCCACGACAAGCGCGATGCCGCCAAGGACCGCGACTGGGCGATCGAGAAGCAGCGCGTGATGCGTCGCGGCAACCGCGACGCATGACCGCCCGCATCGGCGCCCTGGTGACTGCCAGCGCCGATGAAACGCGCACGTTGTGCGCGCGCCTGCTGGCCTTCAACCAGGCCCACGGCGGCGATTCACTCGATGAGACTCCAGTCCGCCTGGCCTGGCATGACGAGCACGGCGCGCTGCGCGGTGGTGTGCTGGCCGACGTCTGTGCCGGCTGGCTGCAGGTACATGTGCTGTGGGTGGATCCGGAACTGCGCGGGCAAGGCATCGGCCAGCGCCTGCTGGCGGAAGCAGAAGCCGCCGCGCGCCAGCTTGGCGCCCGCAACGTGATGCTGGATACCTTCGACTGGCAGGCCGAAGCTTTCTATCTGCGGCAGGGCTACACCGTCTATGGGCGACTGCCCGATTGCCCACCCGGTCACGAGCGGATCTACCTGCGCAAGACGTTGTCGGGGTCGTAGTCGTGTCGGCGCTGGAGTTGCCTGCCGGTCACCCCGCCAGCACGCCCTGCCCTCGCATGCGCGGTGCCAGCGCGGCGTGCATCACGGCCAGATGCATCACCACCGCCAGTTCCGGCGCATGCCGGTCATCGCCGGCGCGCCACCGCTGCGCCAGCTGGGCCGCGTCGGCCGGCAGCAGGGCCAGCAACTGGGCGTCATCCAGCGAATCGGCCGCGCCCTGGAGTTGCCGCGCCATCTGCCGCGACTGCCACACATGCACGCCGATGCTGAGGCTGGCCAGCGACATCAGGACCACGGCCAGCCCGTGCTCGAACCACTGCGACAGCACTTCCGGCCCCCACAGCAGGGCCGCCAACACCGCCAGGCCCGGCAGGCGCCAGCCCAGCCAATGGATGCGACCGCGCTGCGACCAGTGCACCACCACCGCGCTGGCAACCAGTGCCGCGGCCGCGGTGGCCGGCAGTTCGGTCAGCCCGGTGGCCGCAAGCAACACCGCCAGCACCGCCCAGACCCAGCCGGGCGGCAGCGCGCGCCGCTGGTAGTCGGCACCGACCGGCCCGATCAGTTGCCGCAGGCTGCGTTGTTGGCTTGCATCGGTCACCCACAGTCTCCGTGTCTGTCCTGGCCCGGATGGTCGCCGCCAGTGTGTCGCAAATTCGTGCCAATGACGTTACCAATCCGCTATGCCGCTGGCTCTACAACATGTTGTGGATTGCCACGGTGACTGTTCAGCTGTTTTGGCGTAGCATTGGCAGCGTTGGGCAGGCACTGGCCGTGGCGACACGAAACAGGCCTTGTACCTTGCAGAACTTGAAGAAACCGGGGGTGCATTGGTTTCGACGGGGGTTGTGAAGTCGCCTGGCGCATGCCGAGGGGGTAGCTTTCCTCGTAAATCCAGCTGCAAAACTCTAGTTGCCAACGACGACAACTACGCTCTGGCCGCTTAAGGCCTAAGCCTCGAAACCGCTTGTGTCCATGCTCGCGGTGTAGAGTCACTATCATGGAATCGCGCTGGGCGGCTGCCTGTCAGTCCGGCACTAGAACACAACAGGCTGGTTCCCGGATGCGCTTTGCGCACCGTGCTGTTCGGGGACGAGATCCAACGGTGAGCTAAGCATGTAGTGCTGGGGATGGAGTGCCTTCGGACGGCGGTTCAATTCCGCCCACCTCCACCAACGAACGGTTCGTCAAGGACCGGAGAAGCCCGGGAACCCCCGCATAACAAGGGTTCCCGGGCTTTTTTATGTCCCCGACTGGTTCGCGTCAGTTCGTTCTCACCGATGATTCGATCATCGGCGGCGGTTCACCTCGTTCAGCACCTGGAGCGTGTCGCCTGGCGACAGCGCTCCGCCTGTCCGCTCATTGCTCCCGCGTGAGCCGGAGGTTTCCGTCTGACGGGGTAGTCGAGCGGTAGGACTGTCGATCACCGGCAGCCAGCGTAAGGTTCTGCGAAGTGGAAATGTTCGCGCAGAGCCCACCACCGGTCGACAGCTTCAGGAAGTATGAGCCTGGAGCGACATAAAGGGTCGCAGCCTCGGACTGCCGCAGGGCGATGATCTTCACGTTGTTCAGCGAGATGTCGTGGCTGCAGCCCGATCCCAGAAATCCCTTGTCGCGGGCGACGTAAATGGTCGCCGTGCGCTCCGGCGAGGGCGATAGATAGGCGTTTTCGTAGATCCGGTCTGCAGGGACCGCTCTTGCCGTGGTATCGGTGACCGGAACGGTTGAGCAAGCGGAAACGGCTGAAGCAACGAGAACCACCGCGCAGAGCGCCAGCACTGGGTTACGCATCCTGTACCTCCCCTTATGGTGCAGAGATTCTAGCGTGACAGCCTTCTGAACGCCCCAGGAAACTGCAACCTACCTTGCGGGCTTCCGGAAACCCACGCTCGGCCTGGGTTTCCGGGCTTTTCCATTGCCCGTTTGAGTGACCAGCCGATACTGCGCATGGCACCCATCGCATCACCGCCGTTGATGATCGTGGCGCCCTTCAATGCCAGGGCGACGCCAGGAGCCTCGACAGAGTCGTAACCGCGATGCCCGAACGGCACGGCGATCCGGAGATCCCAGAGGCAGCGTCGGCCCGAACGGATGCACCCGCTGGCCTGGCCTAGAGCCAGCGCCGTACACGCCTGCAGAAGGCTGCATAAGCGTCGGGGAAGCGCGCCGACAACATGCGTTCCTCGGGCAGGATCTGAAGGCGTGTGATGTATACGACAAACAGGGGTACCGCCAACAGCGCGCGCAGATCCTGCAGGTAGAGCATGGCGCCGAGCAGGACCAGCGCCTGCCCCAGGTACATGGGATTGCGCGTATGCCGGTACACGCCGTGCGTGACCAGTGCGCTGGCCGCCTGCGGCCGCAGAGGATTGACCGTGGTACCGGCGCGGCGGAACGCCAGCTTCGGCAGCAGATTCAGCGCCACGCCCGTGGCTGCCACTGCCGCCGGCACCAGCACCGGAAACGCCATGGGCCAGGTCCACGGGCTTCCCCAGGCACTGGCGGCAAGACCTGCCATCGCGCATGCCAGCATCACCAGTGGTGGGGGAATCCGGGTTTCCAGCCACGTCATCGGCGTTGCCTGTCGGCGTCCATTCATTTCAGTGTCACACACCGGTGCCTCAATCGCCCAGCGGTGAATGCGTCCGTCGGTCGAGGCGACCGCCCGGGATATTCCGCTTTGACAGACCGCCCGCTAGAGTGGCGCCACCGCGCAGGAGGATCGCATGGCTACCACGGGCTTGGGCTTGATCGGCCGCACGACCCTCATCATCACCGTGCTGCTCACCCTGGGCGGCTGCGCGACGCTGCGCCAGTTCGGGCCGTCGGTGCAGGTCGCTTCGGTCACGCCCGGCCAGTACATCGCGCTCAAGCGCGGTGACATCCTCACCTCCGGCAAGCTCAGCGCGGCGACCACCGAGACCCTGCGCGTGGCCGGGCTCGATGAGGGGGCCTGTGCCAAGCCCGGCCTGCCCTGCATCGAGGCGATGGAAGGCAGCATCGTGGTGCGCGAGGAAGACAAGCGCTCCAGCCTGGCCGAGCTGTGGCTGCAGTATGCGATGACCCTGCCGGCGCCGAAGCGCGAATACTCCGCTTCAGGCCGGGCCAAGACTGCGATCACCGAGCTGGATGCCGACTTCCAGCCGCGCCTGGACGCGTGGATGCAGGTCGCGCGGCAGGCCTATGCCTATCTGTTCTTCACCGAGCGCACCGCCAACCAGCGGGGGTTCGAGGACCGCCAGACCCAGGTGCGCGACTACTACAACCTGGCGGTGCAGGAGGCTTCGGTGCAGCTGTACGATGCCTATGCCACCGGGCGCGTGCACAACACGGCCAACCACCTCCGGCTGGGCCGCTGGACCTTCGTGCTGGCCCCTTCAGACGAAGCATCGGCGCTGGACCAGCGCACCCCCAGCGAGCTGGTACCCGCCGCCTCGCTGTCGTTCACCGGCACGCTGCGCAGCGTGCACCGCCGTGATGGCTTCGGTGCCGAGCTGGTGGCGGTGATGGACGACCCGGCCGGCAGCACGACTACTCCGCCTCCGGCGGCGGCGCAGGCGGCGCAGGCGCCGCAGGCAAGACGTTCTGCCACGCAGAGCTGGAGCGAGATGCCTTCGCCATCGATGACGGTGCTGCTGCGCTTCTCGGGAAAGAACCTGTGGGAAGTGCTGCATGACGACGAGCCGGAACTGGAGATCCACGATCCCTACCAGGTCTCGGAAGTGACCCTGCACGGCCAGCAGGTGCCGCTGGCAGCCAATTTCACCGCCGGCTACGCGCTGTGGCTGGCCCGCTCCAACTTCAGCCGCCAGTCGTTGCGCACGCTGTTCGGTGGCAAGGGCGGCATCGACACGCCGCATCTGTACATGATGCAGCCCTACGACCCGAACCGTCGCGTGCTGCTGATGATCCATGGCCTGGCCAGCAGTCCGGAAGCGTGGGTCAACGTGGCCAACGAACTGCTGCGCGACGACGAGATCCGCCAGGCGTTCCAGGTCTGGCAGTTCTATTACCCCACCAACATGCCCATCGCGATGAGCCACGATGCAATGCGCCACACGCTGGCCGAGGTGTTCAGGCACTTCGACCCCAGCGGCAAGGCGCAGGCCTCGCATGACATGGTCCTGGTCGGGCACAGCATGGGGGGAGTGATCGCACGGTTGATGGTCTCCTCCTCGGGTGACCACCTGGTCGATACCCTGCTGGCCACCGCGCAGATGACGCCTGCCCAGCGCGAGCTGCTGCGCACCAAGGGCGCGCCGGTGCTGACCTTCCTGCCGGAGCCGGAAGTATCGCGGGTGGTGTTCATCGCCACCCCGCATCGCGGCACCGACGTGGCCGGCACCCGCCTCGGCCGCTGGATCGGCCGCCTGGTCCGGCTGCCGCTGACCGTGCTGGAAGACGTGGCGACGCTGGCCAACGACGGCCAGATCGACCGCACCGATGGCAAGCACGGCTACCAGATGAACAGCATCCAGAATCTGGACAAGGATGACCCGTTCGTCCGGGCCGTAACCGACCTGCCGATGTCTCCCAGGGTGCACTACCACTCCATCATCGCCCGCGCCAAGGCCGACGGCCCGCTGGAAAAGACCGATGACGGGCTGGTGCCCTACTGGAGCTCGCACCTGCCGCATGCGGATTCGGAGAAGGTGATCGTGTCCGGGCACAGCGTGCAGGAAGCCACGCCGGCCATCGTTGAACTGCGCAGGATCCTGCATGAGGACATGCAGCAGCACCGGACGCCGCTGAAGTAGCAGGGCCCGATTGAGGGGAATCCCTCATCGTGGCTGCGCGCGCGGCCTTTTATGCTGGGTCCACTTTCCCCCACGGAGGTCCGCATGCACACGCAAGAGCCCAGCCGCCAGCCCAGCCCCGATCCGGCCGAGCGCGATGCCTTCTTCCCGTCGCCGTACTCGCTGTCGCAGTTCACATCGCCCCAGAGCAACCTGTCCGGGGCCGAGTACCCGGATGCACGCCGCGACGGCCGCTGGAAGGTGCTGATGATCGCTGCCGATGAGCGTTACCTGCCGACCGCCAATGGCCACCTGTTCTCCACCGGCAACCACCCCGTGGAAACCTTGCTGCCGATGTACCACCTGGACAAGGCCGGCTTCGGGATCGACGTGGCAACGCTGTCCGGCAACCCCGTCAAGTTCGAATGGTGGGCCTTCCCGCGCGAGGACCGCGAGATCGGCGCACTGTACGAACGCTACGAGGCGCGCTTCCGCCAGCCGTTGCAGCTGGACGCGGTGGTGGCCGGCCTGGGAGCCGATTCGGACTATGCCGCCGTGTTCATTCCCGGTGGCCATGGCGCACTGATCGGCCTTCCGGAGAGCGCAGCAGTGAAGGCCGCGCTGCACTGGGCCATGGCCGCGCAGCGCCACATCATCACCCTTTGCCATGGACCGGCGGCGCTGCTGGCGGCGGGCGTCAACGAAGCTGAAGGCAGCTCGCTGTTCCGTGGCTACCGCATCTGCGCGTTCCCCGACGCGATGGACCGGCAGACGCCGGAGATCGGCTACATGCCGGGGCAGCTGCGTTGGTTCTTCGGTGAGCGGCTGGCGCAGCAGGGCGTGCAGATCGTCAATGAGGGCATCGATGGCAGCGTGCTGCAGGATCGGCTGCTGCTGACCGGCGACAGTCCGCTGGCGGGCAACGCGCTGGGCAAGCTGGCCGCGCGTACGCTGCTGGACGCGTTGGCCGGGCGCTGAGCCAGTGCCCGCGCTGGTGTCCGCGTTGCTGGAACTGGAACAGGCGCGCTCACTGGCCGCGGTGGGCGGCGTGCTGCGCCGCGCTGCCTCACCCCTGGGCTACGACCGCCTGCTGGTGTTCGCCACCGGGACCGGCCTGGAACGCGGCGCACAGCGCGTGTACTGGATCGAAGGGGACTGGTTCGACGACGGCAGCGCTACCGGGCTCGCCCGCTACCTCCACGCCTGCCCGGTCAACCGCCATGTACTGGACAGCACGGCGCCGTTCTTCTGGAGCAAGCGCCAGGGCGTGCGCGGCGAACGCTATCTGGTGGTGAAGCAGCCGCGCGGCGATGGCCTGCATGGGCTGCAGGTTCCGGTGTTCGGCCAAACCGGTCTGGAAGGTGCGGTCAGCTTCGCCGGCACCTCGATTGATGCGTCCGCCAGCGCGCGCGTGCTGCTGGACATGGTCGGCACGTCCGCCTTCCGTGCGGCGCGGCGTCTGGCCGAAGCGCCTGCGCAGGTTCCCGCGGGCACCTTGAGCGCGCGCGAACGTGAAGTGCTGCGCTGGGTCGCGGCTGGGCGGCGCCAGGCGGACATCGCGGCCACACTGGGGCTGTCTGCGCGCACGGTGGAGAACCACCTGCGTCGAGCGCGGCAACGGCTGGGCGTGGCCACCACCGCGCAGGCGGTGCGCGCGGCCGCCCGCCGAGGCGAGATCGACGACTGAGCCCCGCGCGGTGGCGACCGTCATGCGCGCCGCGGCGTCAACGTACCGATGAAGTCGACCGGGATGGCAAAGCCCTCCAGCTGCATCCAGGGTGCTGGCACCTCCTGCACCGACAACTCGAAATCGCGGGTCACCAGCGCGCAGAACAGCAGCAGCTGGGCATGGCCGACCGCGCTGCCGATGCAGGCACGCGATGAGAATCCGAACGGGACATAGGCGCCCTTGTTGGCCTGTCGGCGCTCGGGCAACCAGCGATCCGGATCGAAGCTGTCCGGGTTCTGCCAGTACTCCGGCGAATGATGCTGGAAGTAGGACGACAGCTCGTATGCCCCACCCTTGCGGATGCAGACACCCTCGATGTCGATATCGTGCGAGGCGGGACGATGCAGGGCGAACAGTCCCGGCCACAGCCGCAGAGTTTCCTTGACGAAACGCGACGTGCACGGCAGGGACTTGATCGGCAGTGCATACAGCTGCTCCAGGCTCAGCGCCGAGGTTTCCTCGCGAATGCGCGCATGCCAGTGCGGAAAACGGTGCATCGCGTAGAGCAGGCTGGCGGCAGTGATACCGGGCAGGCCCGACATGCCGGCCAGCACCATCGACACCAGATAGGCCACCCGGTCCACCCCGACCCGTTCCACCAGCGGCAGCAGCGATTGCAGGAAGTCCTCGCGCGGCGCGCTCTCCCGCGCACGACGCCGGATGTGCCGTGACACGGTGCGCGCCGCGCGGCGGGAAAGGTGGAAGTCGATGATCCGCCGCCAGAACGAGAAGTTCTGCAGCACGATGGCGTTGTAGCGGGTCCTCTGCTCGCCGATGAGGGCGTCGACGTCGCTGCGGCTGAGGCCATCGATCAGCAGCGGCAACAGCGACTGCGAGATCGTCCACCAGCTCAGTTCGCTGAGGTCATGCGCACGATCAGCACGCTGGGCGAGAAAGCCGTGCATGCGCGCGTAGAGATCGCGCATGTGCCCGGGGCTGGCCAGGCGTCCGGCCTGCTCGCTCAGCAGTCCACGCACCTCACGCCATGCGACCGGGTCGCGGGCACGGCGCAGGCCAAGATAGTCAATCAGCGAATCCGGTACTGTGTGCCGGTCGGTGTTGGCCTTGTCGACCCTGACCGCCAGGGCCGGATCAAAGATGCCGACAACATCATTGTTGAAGCGCAGCACCGGCCCTTCGCGGCGCACGCGATCGAGCAGATCGTCGATGGAAACCACTTCCGCATCCGCTGCACGCTCATCCATGCCCTGCCCCCCGATGCCAGGGAAGATCATCGACCTTCCCTGGCGATGTCATCGAATATGTGGCGTCCTACCGGTCAGAAGATGTTCCAGTAGCGATACTTGGAACGGATGCACTGGGTGGAATTGTCCGAACGCAGGTTCAGCGACACCTGCAGGGCGCGAATCAATCGTGTCATGGCACAGCTCCTTGTGGTTCCGTTGTGGGTTTGCTGCTGCGATGCCGGATTCAATGGCCGGCACGGCCGTTCTAGCACGCAGGCCCGGTCTGACGGGTCAATGCGCCGTCAACGCCAGGCTGAATACGCCCCATTCCCGACAGATGCCGCCAGCGCGTGCACAGCCATCCACCGGCAATCCGTGCGATGCTCCGTGAAACCGTTTTCATGGAATGGAGGGATTCCACGATGTTGTCGCGTTTCCGTCGCCCCGCGCTCTCTGCGCTGCTGGCCCTTGCCCTGCCTCTCACCAGCGCCTGGGCGGCTGCCCCCGCGCCGTTGAAGGTGATGTCGTTCAATGTGCGCACCCCGGCCGATACCGAACCCGGCAAGCGCTGGCCTGACCGCCGCGACGCGATGGTGAAGGTCATCCTCGATGCACACCCCGCAGTGATCGGCACCCAGGAACTGGTGCAGGAGCAGGCCGACTACCTGGCCGGGCACCTGCCCGGCTATCGCTGGTTCGGCGAGGGCCGCCGCGGGGGCAGCGGTGACGAGCACATGGGTGTGTTCTACGACAGCAATGTGCTGGCAATCGAGCAATCAGGCAACTTCTGGCTGTCCGACACACCGGACGTGCCGGGCAGCATCACCTGGGGCAACCTGTATCCGCGCATGGTGACCTGGGCGCTGTTCCGCCGCATCGACGACGGCCGCCGCTTCTACTTCATGAACACCCACCTGCCCTACCGCGACGAAGACGAACCGCGGCGGGTCAAGTGTGCCGAACTGATCGGCACGCGCGTGGCCAAGCTGCCGGCCGATCTGCCCGTCGTGCTGACCGGTGACTTCAACAGCGAACCCGGCGGCGACACCTACAAGGCATTCACCCGCGTGCTGCAGGACACCCGTACCCAGGTGAAGGCCCCGCAGGGCCCGCGGCTGACCTTCCACGATTTCACCGGCAAGGCCACCGTGCAGCTGGACTGGGTGCTGGTGCGCGGCTTCCATGCGCGCAGCTTCCTGACCGACGACCGACGCGTCGATGGCGTGCTGCCGTCGGACCACTTCCCGCTGGTGGTCGAGCTGGACTGGCCCAAGCACTGAGCAGCCACGGCAGCCGCCGTTACAGCGGTGGCTGCCGCGACAGCAGGCGATACAGCGCCTGATGCTGGTCGCGCGCCTGGCAGATGCGGGCGCCGATCGCCAGAAACACGGCCACACCGATCAGGCCCAGCCCGAGCATCGAATCCTGCAGGCGCAGGAAACCGACCGCAGCGGCCATCGTCGCCAGCACCAGCAGCACCACGACCGCCACCGACAACCCGGCACCGGGTGGGCCCGGATCGCCGAACAACATCCGTTGGGTATCCCGCCATCCGTCCGCCATTGCTTGTCCTCCCAGGTGCCTGACCCACTAGTTACACGGCGCGACGCCGTTTCGGCAGAGTCAGAAACGTCACGGACGTGAAGATGTCCACGCGGGGCACCGCGCTACCCTGCCGCATCCCCCTGGACCGCGGAGCAGGACATGGCACACCAGAGCCGGCTGGCCGGATTCATCATCGACTGCCAGGACATGCCCGCCGACGAGGCTGCCCGCTTCTGGGCCGCCGCGCTGGGCCTGCAGGCGCAGGCGGCACGTGCCGAAGACGGCGCCGAGTACGCCGACCTGCTGGGCGCGCCGGCAGGCTTGGACGTGGAGGTGCAACGCGTCGATCACCCGTCACGGGTGCACCTGGACATCGAGAGCGACGACATCGATGCCGAGGCCGACCGCCTGGAAAAACTCGGCGCCCGTCGCATCGGCTTCGTCAAACGCTGGTGGGTGATGGAAGCGCCCTGCGGCCATCGATTCTGCGTCGTGCGCATGCGCGACCGCGCGGTGCCGGCCAACCAGTGGCCCTGAAAGAAGAAAGGGACGGAAGCCAGCGCTTCCGTCCCCCGGGTCTACTGCAGTTGCGCCACGCTGGGCGGCTGCGGTGATTGCCCCCAGCCCCCCAGTGCCTTGTAGACGCCCACCACGCTGACGTTGACTTCGGCCTCGGCCGCCGCCAGGGCATCGTCGGCAGCCAGCTGCGTGCGCTGCGCGTCGAGCAGGGTCAGGAAGTCCTCCGAGCCCTCGCGGTAGCGGATCTGTGCCAGCGATTCGGCACGCCGTGCCGCCTGCGCCTGCTCGACCACGATCGCCAACCGTGCCTGCTGCTTGGAATAGCGGGTCAGCGCGTTCTCGGTGTCCTCCAGGGCGAGCAGTACCGCCTGTTCGTACTGCGCGGCCACGCCTTCGGCTTCAGCCTTGCTGGCACGCAGGCGCGCACGCACGGTACCGAAGTCGAACGCTGCCCAGCTCAGCGACGGGGTCAGCGACCAGGCCTTGTTGTTGCCGTTGACCAGGCCGCTGGCATTGCCCCCCAGGAAGCCGACGAAACCGGACAGCGACAGCCGCGGGAACAGATCGGCGGTGGCCACGCCCACGCGCGCGGTGGCGGCCGCCAGGCGCCGCTCGGCCACGCGCACGTCGGCGCGCTGGCGCAGCAGTTCGCGGGTGTCACCCAGCGGCAATGCCTTGGCGAAGGCCGGCACGTCGTGCGGCGCAAGCATGTCGGTCAGTACTTCCGGACGCTGTCCCAGCAGCACGGCCAGCCGGTTGCGCGACTGTGTCTCGGCCACTTCCAGCAGCGGGATGTCGGCCTCGATCGCCTTCAGGCGCGCGCGGCTGCTCTGCACGTCCAGCTCGCTGCCGGCGCCCAGTTCCCAGCGCGCCTCGGTCAGCTTCTGCGTATCGCGCAGGTTCTCCAGCGTGTGCTGGGCCACGGCGATGCGCTTCTGCGTCCCACGCAGCTCGAAGTAGTTGCGTGCCACTTCGGCGGCGACCAGTACCTGCGCGTCGGCCAGGTTGGCCTGCTCGGCACCGAGGTCTGCACGCGCGGCTTCGGCGGCACGGCGCTTGCGGCCGAACAGATCCAGCTCCCAGCCGGCATCGAAGCCGAGCTGGTAGCTTTCACTGAACACCCGCTGCCCACCCAGCTGCGGATCGGGCTGCTTGCGGCGGTCGTAGCTGCCGCCTGCGGTGATGTGCGGGGCCTGGTCAAGGCGGCTTTCGACGAACACCGCGCGGGCCTGGCTGACGCGGGCCACGGCCACGCGCAGGTCCAGGTTGTCCGACAGGGCACCATGGACCAGCTGCTCCAGCACCGGATCATCGAACTGCGCCCACCAGCTGGCGACCGGCGAGGCCGTGCTGAAGACCGGCTGCTGTGCACCCTGCAGGACCACCGGTTCCTGCACCGGGGCCTTGTAGTTCGGGCCGACGCTGACACAGCCCGCCAGCACCAGGCTGGAGACGGCCATCGCCAACGTGCGGATCACCATGGCAGCACCTCGCCCAGGTAGGTGAAGCTGCCGCTGGCACCGGATTCACCGATCAGCGCCATTTCCACGCTGGAACGCGCGCCTTCGCTGATTTCGATCTCGCCGTTGCCGCCGTTCATGTCGGTCTTTACGTAACCCGGATGCACGGTGTTGACCTTGATCGGCGTGTTGCGCAGCTCATAGGCCAGGCTCAGGGTCCAGCTGTTCACTGCGGCCTTGGACGCGTTGTAGGCCGGAATCTTGAAGTCGTAGATGCCCGAGGAGGGATCCGCGTGCAGGGTCTGCGAGCCGAGCATGCTGGACACATTGACGATGCGTCCGGACTTGGACTGCTTGACCAGCGGCAGGAATGCCTGGGTTACCGCGACCAGCGCATAGACGTTGGTATCGAAGGTGCGCTTCCAGGTGTCCAGCGACTGCTCGGACGGCGCCTGCGCCGGGTTCTCGATCATGATGCCGGCATTGTTGACCAGGATGTCGAGGCGACCGTGGCGCTGGCGCACCTGCTCGACCGCTTCGGCGATGCTGGCCGCGTCGGTCACGTCCAGCTGCAGGGCTTCGACCGGCAGGCCTTCAGCCTGCAGCTTCAGGGCCAGCTCCACCGCGGTATCGCGCTTGCGACCGGCCAGCAGCGTGTGCACGCCGGCCTCTGCCAGCTGGCGCACGGTTTCCAGGCCGATGCCACGGGTGGCGCCGGTCACCAGCGCGATCTTGTTCTGATGGGTGTTCATGGATGCATGCCTTGTCTGTGGGGAGAGTGGCCGCCGGCCAACGACCGGCGGCGGAGTTCCGTATCAGTGGTGGATGGTCGGTTCGCCGTGCTGCACCAGCTGACCGCCACCATTGCGGGTAACCAGCTTGCGCAGCGCCACGTAGAACACCGGGGTGAGGAACAGGCCGAACAGGGTCACGCCCAGCATGCCGGCGAACACGGTAATGCCGGTCACCGAGCGCACCTCGGCGCCTGCACCGTGCGACAGCACCAGCGGTACGGTGCCGGCGATGAACGCGATGGAGGTCATCACGATCGGGCGCAGGCGCAGGCGGCAGGCTTCCAGCGCGGCTTCAACGATGCCCTTGCCGCCCATCTCCAGCTCTCTGGCGAATTCGACGATCAGGATCGCGTTCTTGCACGCCAGGCCCATCAGCACCACCAGGCCGACCTGCACGAACACGTTGTTGTCACCGCCGGTCAACCACACGCCGAACAGCGCGGACAGCAGGGTCATCGGCACGATCAGGATCACCGCCAGCGGCAGCGACCAGCTTTCGTACAGCGCGGCCAGCACCAGGAAGGCCAGCATGATCGCCACCGGGAACACGATGAACGCGGCCTTGCCCTGCGTGGCCTGCTGGTAGCTCAGGTCGGTCCATTCGGTGGCCATGCCCACCGGCAGTACCTTGCCGGCGATCTCGGTCAGCTTGTTCATCGCCTCGGCCGACGACAGCAGGCGCGGATCGGCTTCACCGGCCAGGTCAGCGGCCGGATAGCCATTGAAGCGCAGCACCGGGTCCGGGCCGAAGGTCTGCTTGATGGTGACCATCGAACCGATCGGCACCATCTCGCCGCGGTCGTTGCGGGTACGCAGCTTGCCGATGTCCTCGACCGTCTCGCGGAACGGACCGTCAGCCTGGGCGATCACCTGCCAGGTACGGCCGAACTGGTTGAAGTCGTTGACGTACGCCGAACCCAGGTAGGTCTGCAGGGTGTCGAACAGCTCGGTGAGCTGCACGCCCTGTGCCTTGGCCTTGACGCGGTCGACCTCGGCATCCAGCTGCGGCACGTTGGCCTGGTAGCTGGAAATCGGGAAGGCCATGCCCGGCGTCTGCGCCACGGTGCCCTGCATCGCCTGCACGGCGTTCTGCAGCGCGCCGTAACCCAGGTTGCCACGGTCCTCGATGAACATCTGGTAGCCGTTGCCGTTGCCCAGGCCGAGGATCGGCGGCGGCATCATCGCGAACGCGAAGCCTTCCTGCAGGCCGGCGATCTTCTGGTTGATCTCGGCGTTGATCTGCGCGGCGGTGCGGCCATGGCGCTCGGCGAACGGCTTGAGCGGGATGAACGCCACACCGGTGTTCGGCGTGTTGGTGAACTGCAGCGCGTTCAGACCGGGGAACGAGATGGTGTGGGCGACGCCATCGGTTTCCTGGGCGATCTTGGCGACCTTGCGCAGCATTTCATCGGTGCGTGCGATCGACGAACCTTCCGGCAGCTTCACACCCGCAATCAGGTACAGCTTGTCCTGGGTCGGGATGAAGCCCGGCGGCACCAGCTTGAAGATCACGCCCGTACCGACCAGCAGGATCGCGTAGACCACGAACACCGCGCCACGGCGGCCGAGGATGCGGGCCACGCCACGCTCGTACTTCTCCGAGCTGGACTTGAAGAAGCGGTTGAACGGACGGAACACCCAGCCGAACAGGCGGTCGATCAGGCGGCTCGGGCCGTCCTTCGGTGCGCCGTGGGCCTTCAGCAGGCGTGCGGCCAGGGCCGGCGACAGGGTCAGCGAGTTGATCGCCGAGATCACCGTGGAGATGGCGATGGTGACGGCGAACTGCTTGTAGAACTGGCCGGTGACCCCGGACAGGAACGCCATTGGCACGAACACGGCACACAGCACCAGCGCGATCGCCACGATCGGGCCGGACACTTCACGCATGGCCTGGTGGGCCGCAGCGGTGGGCGACAGGCCCTCTTCGATGTTGCGCTCGACGTTCTCCACCACCACGATCGCGTCGTCGACCACGATGCCGATCGCCAGCACCAGGCCGAACAGGCTCAGCGTGTTGATCGAGAAGCCCAGCAGGTACAGCGCGGCGAAGGTACCCACCACCGACACCGGCACCGCGATCAACGGGATGATCGACGCGCGCCAGGTCTGCAGGAACAGGATCACCACCAGCACCACCAGCGCGATCGCTTCCAGCAGCGTGGAGACCACGGCCTTGATCGAGTCACGCACGAAGATGGTGGTGTCATACACCGCTTCGTACTTCACGTCGGCCGGCATCGTCTTCTGCATCTCGTCCATCGTCGAGATGACCTTGTCGCGGATTTCCAGCGCGTTGGCGCCCGGCGACTGGAAGATACCGATACCGACCGCGTTCTTGCCATCCAGCTGCGAGCGCAGGGTGTAGTCACCGGCACCCAGTTCAAGGCGGGCCACGTCGGCCAGGCGCACGATCTCGCCGTCGGTGCCGCTCTTGAGCACGATGTCGCCGAATTCCTTTTCGGTCTTCAGCCGGCCCTGGGCGTTGATCAGGGTCAGGAACTTGCTGTCCGGCAGCGGTTCGGCGCCAAGCTGGCCGGCCGAGACCTGCACGTTCTGCTCGCGCATGGCGCGCACCACGTCGCTGGCGGTCAGGCCGCGCGAGGCCACCTTGTCCGGGTCCAGCCAGGCACGCATGGCGTAGTCGCCGCCACCGAAGATCTGCGCGTCACCCACGCCCGGAATGCGCGCCAGCGCATCCTTGACGTGCAGGCGGGCGTAGTTGCGCAGGTACAGGGTGTCGTACTTGCCTTGCGGCGAGGTCAGGTGCACCACCATCAGGAAGGTGGGCGACTGCTTCTGCGTGGTCACGCCCTGCCGGCGCACGTCCTCGGGCAGGCGTGCCTGGGCCTGGGCCACGCGGTTCTGCACCTTCACCGCCGCCGCGTCCGGGTCGGTGCCCGGGCGGAAGGTGACGGTCATCTGCAGCACGCCGTCCGAGCCGGCAACCGACTTCAGGTACATCATGCCTTCGACGCCGTTGATCGCCTCTTCAAGCGGCGTGGCGACGGTCTCGGCAATGACCTTGGGATTGGCGCCCGGATAGACCGTGCGCACGACCACCGACGGCGGCACCACTTCGGGGTACTCGCTGATCGGCAGGATCGGAATCGTGATCAGGCCTGCGGCGAAGATCACGATCGACAGCACCGCCGCGAAGATCGGCCTGTCGATGAAGAAACGGGAAAAGTCCATGGAGGAATTCCTGGGAAAGGCGTCCGGCGGGCAACAGCCACCCTGCCCCTCGCCGGGATGACGAAGGCAGGAAAGGCTGCCGCTGGCGCCGGCAGCTAAGCGGGGACGCGGATCAGGAGCCGGCGGATCAGTGGTTCAGCGCAGCGGTTGCATCGCGGCCCGGTGCCGGCGCCGACTGTGGCTGCATCGCCACGGTCTTGGCCTGCACCGGCATGCCCGGCATGAAGACCTTCTGCACGCCGTCGATGATCACCTTGTCACCGGCGGCCAGGCCGTGCTCGACGATACGCAGGCCATCGGCGGTGCGGCCGAGCTGGATGTCGCGGCGCTGGGCCTTGCCCTCCTTGTCGACCACGTAGACGTACTTGCGGTCCTGGTCGGTCAGCACGGCCTTGTCATCGATCAGCATGGCCTGGAACTGGCCGCTGCCGAGCAGCTGCACGCGGGCGAACAGGCCCGGCGTGAACTGGCGGTCGGCGTTGTCCAGCAGCGCACGGACGCGGATGGTGCCGGTGCTGCGGGCCACCTGGTTGTCGAGGAAGTCGACCTTGCCCGCATGCGGGTAGCCCTCTTCCCCGGACAGGCCCACCTTCACCGGCAGCGCGCTGTCACGCTCGCTCGGGCGCTCGCCCTTGCGTGCCATCTGTGCATAGCGCAGGAAGGTGCTTTCGTCGGCATCGAAGTAGACGAACACGGTATCCAGCGAGACCAGCGTGGTCAGCACGCTGGCGCTGTCGCCGGCAGTGACCAGGTTGCCGGCGGTGACCATCGCGCGGCCGGCGCGGCCGTCGATCGGTGCACGCACCTTGGTGAACTCCAGGTTGAGGCGGGCGGCATCCAGCGCCGCCTGCGCGGCCTGCACGGCGGCCCCGGACTGGTCGGCCGCGGCGCGACGCTGTTCGGCGGTCTCGGTGGAGATCGCCTGCTGCTCGGACAACCGCTTGGCGCGCTCGGACTCGCTGCGCGCCAGCGTGGCCTGGGTGCGGGCGCGGGCCAGCTCGGCGGCGGCGCGATCGTATTCGGCCTGGTAGCTGCGCGCGTCGATGGTGAAGAGCACTTCGCCCTTCTTCACTTCCTGGCCTTCGACATAGTTGACCTTGTCGATGTAACCGGACACGCGCGGGCGCAGTTCAACGCTCTGCACCGCTTCGACGCGACCGCTGAACTCGTCCCATTGGCTGACCTGCTTGACCAGCACCGGCGCCGCGCTGACCTGCGGCGGCGGCGGCGCACCGGCTTCTTCGGCATGGCCGCCGCTGCAGGCCGCAAGCACGGCCGCGGCGAGGATCGACACGCCGACCATCGCGATGCGATGGCCGAAACGATGTGGGGTGGTATTGGGGGAAGTCATGGCATGCATCCGTACGGAGGGGTGGTACAGCAATATGAGAACGTGTTGCAAAAATCAGCGGCGCATCCTGCGACCTCAACCATGGTCGAGGTCAAGCAACACCTGCGGTATCGCGCCACGAAGGGGGAACGTCCAGGTGCAGCAGCCCGCGTGGCAGTTCGGCATCGCTGCTGTCACAGCGGACGATGGCGCGGTTGTCGCGGCAACCGTCGAGCAGCGAAACCACGCGACGGCCAACCAGCAGCGAGCTCGGCCACTCGATGCAGGCGTTGGCGGCATTGGCCGGGGTACACACCGGGCTGCAGACTTCCAGCATCTGCGCACGCACGCCCAGTGCCTGTGCTTCCTGGTGGACCACCTGCGCGTACATGCGCAGCGCCGCAGTGGTGATCGAGGTCTCGCCGTAGCCGGCCCACGGCTTGGCGCTGGCCGGGCTGCCGATCATCACGTAGCGCCGCGCATGCACGTTGTCCTGCAACAGCGGCAGCAGGTGGCGTACGGCGTGCACGTGCGGCATCAGATCGGCCTGCATCGCGCCCAGCAGTTCATCACCGTTGCGGTCGATCACCCGGCCGCGGCGGTAGGGCCCGCCCATTGCCGCGATCACGGCAGCCAGGGGGCGCGGGCGCTGCACGATGCGCCCGGCCAGCGCGCGGGCCGAGCCGTCGTCGCTGAGCGAGCCCAGCATCGTCTCCAGGCCCGGCTCATCGGCGAACTGCTCATGCAGTGCGGCCAGCCGGCCCGGATCGCGACCGACGACCAGCACCGGGCTGCCGGCTTCCAGCAATGCGCCGACCACGCCCTGGCCGACGGCACCGGTGCCGCCGAGGACCAGGACTTCGGGCGTCAGTATCCCATTCACGGGACATTTCCTCCCAAATCCGGGATAGTCCCAATCCGGCGCAGCCGGTCGCCCTTGTGCGGGACCAGGCGGAGGGCACCGCCACGCTGCTGACGCATGGGCGCGGTAAACTCACGGAAGTCCTTGTGCACCAAGGAACTGGGACGTGCTTCGACGGTCATCGCCAGGTCCAGGGCGTTCTGGCCGACGTGCCGGAAGCGGGCAAGAATGTTGCGCAGGCTCATGGCGAGGGGGCTCCATTTCACGAATGGCGCCACGATAGACCTCAAACCTTTACTTGATTAGTCCTGATTAAGGGGAATAATCATCCCGCACCCGGTCCAATCGTTCTGTCACGATTGCCCCATTCCCGACGTCCAGGATCCCCGACCATGTCCCACGATCTCAACGAGACACTGATCTTCGTCAAGGTGGTCGAGCAAGGCAGCTTCATTGCCGCTGCCAAATCGCTCGGCCTGCCCAAGACGACGGTCAGCCGCAAAGTGCAGGAACTGGAAACGCGCCTGGGCGCGCGCCTGCTGCACCGGACGACCCGGCGCCTCGGCCTGACCGAAGCCGGCTCGATCTACCACGAGCATTGCCAGCGCATCGCGCGCGAGCTTGAAGAAGCCGAGAGCGCGGTAAGCCAGCTGCAGTCCGGCCCACGCGGCTGGCTGCGCTTCACCGTGCCCTATTCGATCGGCATCACCTGGATCGCGCCGCTGCTGGGCCAGTTCCACGCGCAGTATCCGGAGATCCGCCTGGACATGCACATGGGCAACGAGAAGCTGGACCTGATTGCCGGCGAAGCAGATCTCGCGTTGCGCGTGGGTGCCCTGCCCGATTCCAACCTGGTCGCGCGCAAGCTTGGCAGCCTGCGCACGCAGGTGTTCGCCAGCCCGGCCTACATCGAACGCTATGGCGAGCCGCTGCATCCGGAAGAACTGCAGTTCCATCGCATCCTGGCAATGCGCAAGCCGTACCACACCGGCAACTCGCCGCGCTTTACCTGGCAGCTGGGCGAGAACGGCGGCGAGCTGCGCGACTTCCCGGTCACCCCGCTGATGACCGCCAACGACATGTCCGCACTGAACGGCGCATTGGTCTGCGGCGAGGGCCTGCTGCTGACCGGCGACGTGATGGCCAAGCCGTTCGTTGAATCGGGCATGGTGCGTCGTGTACTGGCCGGCTGGACCGGTCCGGAAGTGGACTTCAACGCGGTGTTCGCCGGCGGCCGCCTGGTCTCGCCGAAGGTGCGTGCGTTCGTCGATTTCCTGGTGGAAAAGCTCAACTTCGACGCCAACTACATGCTGGCGCAGTGCCCGGGTGCGAAGCTGGCGCAGCAGCAGAAGGCGCAGGAAGACGCCGCGCTGGAAAGCAGCGGCAAGCGGATCCTGGAAAAGGTGGCCGCTTCGGCGGCGTAACCGGATCTTGTAGAGTCGAGCAGGACTCGACTCTACCGTTCGGACAGCACGTGCTCCACCAGCGCGCGCAGCTTCGGCTCGGCCTGCCGGCGGCTGGGGTAATACAGGAAAAAGCCCGCAAACCGCGGACAGTATGCTTCCAGCACCGGCACCAGTTCACCGCGCTGCAGCCAAGGCCGCCAGGTCTCTTCCATGCCGATGGCCAGGCCCGCGCCGGCCAGCGCCAGCCTGAGCATCACGCCCATGTCGTTGCTGGTGATTTCAGGCTGCACATCAACACTGAATTCCCGGCCGCGCTCCTCGAATTCCCAGCGATAGGGCGCTCTGCCGGGCGCGCTGCGCCAGCCGATGCAGCGATGCGCGCCCAGTTCACGCGGGTGGGTCGGCAGCACGTGCGCATCGCGATAGTCCGGCGAGCACACCACCAGCTGGCGCTGCCGCGCCGACACCGGGACCGCGACCATGTCCTGCGCAATGACCTCCCCTAGACGCACGCCGGCGTCGAAGCCCGCGCCGACGATGTCGAACGCCTCGTCGGTCACGGTGATGTCCAGCTGCAGCGCCGGGTAGCGTGCTGCGAACGTGGCCAACAGCGGGCCCGCCAGGAACGCTTCGGCGATGGAGGACACGGCAAGCCGCAGCTGCCCGGACACGGCGGCCTGGCGGCGCACGCTGGCCTCCAGCGCATTGCCCAGTTCCGCCAGCGCAGGGCTGACCGAGACCAACAGCGCCTGCCCGGCATCGGTGAGGCTGACGCTGCGCGTCGTGCGCAGCAGCAGGGCAACGCCCAGCGACTGCTCCAGCTTGGTGAGGGTCTGGCTGACCGCAGATCGAGTCACGCCGAGTTGCTGGGCCGCGGCGGTGAAGCTGCGACAGTCGGCCACCCGCTGGAACACGGCCAAAGCGTTGAGATCGACGGACATTGGTTAGCAATTCTGAACAAGGTAATCAGGAATCGCCATCTTATCGCGGCAAGGCGTGCCATCTACCGTGGCTGCACCGGGCACGCCCGGGCACTCCCTACCCCCTTCAGAGACACCGCCATGAGCCTTTCCCGAACCATCCTGATCACCGGCGCCTCCAGCGGCATCGGTGCCGGCATCGCCCGCGCCCTCGCACAGCCGGGCGCGCGCCTGGTCCTCGGTGCCCGCCGCGTGGATCGCCTGCAGGCGCTTGCCGACGAACTGCGCCAACAGGGCGCCGAAGTGCGGGTCCACGCGCTCGACGTGACCCAGCGCGCGCAGGTCGATGCCTTCGTCGAAGCCGCGTTGCGGCATTTCGGCTCGATCGACGTGATCGTCAACAACGCCGGCGTGATGCCACTGTCCCTGATGGGCTCGCTGAAGGTGGAGGAATGGGACCGGATGATCGACGTGAACATCCGTGGCGTGCTGTACGGCATCGCTGCCGTGCTGCCCGGCATGATCGCCCAGCGCAGCGGCCAGATCATCAACATCGCCTCGGTCGGCGCACTGTCGGTGGTGCCGACCGCAGCGGTCTACTGCGCGACCAAGTATGCGGTGCGCGCGATTTCCGACGGCCTGCGCCAGGAGCACCGCGAACTGCGGGTGACCTGCATCCATCCTGGCGTGGTGGAAAGCGAACTGGCCGACAGCATCACTGATCCGGCTGCCGCCGAGATGATGGTCGGCTACCGCGCCATTGCGTTGCAGCCCGACGCGATCGGGCGCGCGGTGAGGTTTGCGATCGAGCAGCCGGACGATGTGGATGTGAATGAGATCGTGGTGCGGCCGACGGCGACGGTGTAACGAAGGTCTGGCCGAGTGGCCCTTGCAGAGTCGAGCCGTGGTCGACTGCTCGCATGGTGTCGAGCATGGTTCGACTCTGCAGGCGCCAGAGCACGCGATGCTGCGGCCGAGTGTTCCAGTGTGTGCCGAGCAACGCTCGGCACCTACAGAAAATGCCGCCTGCAAGGGCGGCATTTTCGTTCCGGCTGCGCCGGGACTGTAACGCTGCGCGTTACTGCTTGAGCGGAATCACGCGGATCTCGACGCGGCGGTTCTTGGCACGGCCAGCATCGGTGCTGTTGTCGGCGATCGGGTACGCCTTGCCGGCGCCCAGCGTTTCGATACGCACGCTCTGCACGCCCTGGCCGATCAGGTATTGCGCCACCGAGTCGGCGCGTTCCTTCGACAGGCGGTTGTTGACCGCGTCGCTGCCGATGCTGTCGGTGTGGCCCACTACTTCGATCATGGTCTGGTTGTACTCGCGCAGCGTACCGGCCACACCGTTGAGCGAGCCGTAGAACTGCGGCTTCAGGGTGGCCTTGCCGAAGTCGAAGGTGATGCCGTCCGGCAGGTTCAGCATGATGTTGTCGCCCTGGCGCTGGACATCGATGCCGGTATTGGCGGTGCGCTCGCGCAGGGCGCGTTCCTGGCGATCCTGGTACTGGCCAACGGCGGCGCCGCTGAGCGCGCCGATACCGGCGCCGATCAGCGCGTGCTGACGACGTTCGGTCGCACTGTCGCCGGTCAGCAGGCCGGCAGCCACGCCGATGGCGGTACCGATCAGCGCGTTGCGGCCGGTCCGGTTCTGCTGCTCGGTCGGGTTGCCGTACTGGTCACTCTGCACGTAGGAGCCGCCGGTGGCGCAGGCCGACAGGACGGCCGCACTCATCAGGGCCAGTGCGACGTTGCGGGTGGTGTTGCGGATCATGGAGTTCTCCTTGTTTTCCGGTCGGGCCGGCGGCTTGCGGGCGCAGAGAGAATAAACAGCCCGGTGCGATGTCGGGATGATGATCGGTCACGGCGACAGGGCCGCGTTCAGCTAACTGACTGGATCACCCACGCGGCCCTTTACCCTGCTCCCGACTGGCGGTAGGCGGCCAGGGCGGCATCGCGGCCAGCAGCCAGATCCACCAGCGGGGTGCGCGGATAGCCCGGCGCGTGCGTGGCCAGCAGCTGCGGGTGCTGCCATGGCGCGAAGCGCGCCTTCACCGGCAACGCCGCCAGTTCGGGCACCCAGCGGCTGATGTAGCGGGCCTGCGGATCGAACTTCTCGGCCTGGGTGACCGGGTTGAACACCCGGAAGTACGGGGCCGCGTCGGCGCCGGTACCTGCCACCCACTGCCAGCCCATCGTGTTGTTGGCCAGGTCAGCATCGACCAGGGTGTCCCAGAACCAGTGCGCACCATGCAGCCAGTGGGCGCGCAGGTGCTTGCACAGGTAACTGGCCACGATCATCCGCACCCGGTTATGCATGTAGCCGGTGTGCCACAGCTCGCGCAGGCCGGCGTCGACGATCGGCACGCCGGTGTTGCCGCGCTGCCAGTGGTGCAGCTGCGCTGCAGTGGGCGTGGCCCAGGGGAAACGGTCAAACCGTGGGTTGAGGTTGTCGGTGGGTGTCTTCGGGAAGTGATGCAGCAGGTGATAGGCGAAGTCGCGCCAGCCCAGTTGCCGCAGGTAACCATCGATGTCGGCATCGGTGCCTGCGGTGCGCAGCCCCTCCAGCGCATGGGCGATGCGCCACGGCGCGATCTCGCCAAAGTGCAGGTGGGGCGACAGCCGCGAGGTGCCCACGCGATCGGGCAGATCGCGCTGCTCGCGATAGCCACGCAACGCGCCGTCCTCGAACACCGACAGCGCGTCCAGCGCACCGGCCTCGCCCGGCTGCCAGTGCTCCCAGAAGCCAGCATCCCAGTCCAGTGTCGGTGCCAGCTGGAGATCCTCCAGCGCGAGGCTGTCCACCGTGTGCGCCGCCATTGCCTTCGGTGCGGCCTGCAGCGCCGGCAGGCGCCAGTGACTGAGCACGTTGCGCCAATACGGCGTAAATACCTTGTAGGGCTGGCCCTGCTGGGTGGCAATGTCCCAGGGTTCGAACAGCAGGCTGCCGTTGCAGCTCTGCGCGTCGATGCCCTGCTCGCGCAGCGTGCGCTTGATGGTGGCGTCGCGTGGCTGCGTGGCCGGCTCGTACTTGCGGTTCCAGTACACGGCTTCGGCGCCAGCCTGCTCGATCAGGGCCTGCAGGGTCGGCAGGCTGTCACCGCTGCGCAGCACCAGCGCGGAACCGCGGGCGTGCAGGTCGGTATCCAATGCAGCCAGGGAACGGTGCCGCCACGCATCGGAGGCCGCACCCGGCGCCCATTCACCTTCTTCGTGGGGCGCATGGATGTAGACCGGCACCACATCGTGCCCCGCCTCCAATGCGGCCTGCAGGGCCGGATTGTCCTGCAGCCGCAGATCACGGCGGAACCATACCAACGCTACCGACACAGACACCGCCCCCGTTGTTGAAGGCGGACATGATAGCCAGGGGCAGTGAAGGAGATGCGCGCGCCAGGCCATCCACGCATGGCATGGATCTACTTGCCGAAGCGCTGCATCGCCTCGCTGATCAGCGCACGCGCTTCAGCAGCATTGCCCCAGCCATTGAGCTGCACCGGGTTGCGCCCGGCCGGCAGGTCCTTGTAGACGCGGAAGAAGGCCTCGATGCGCTGCCGTTCGACCTCCGGCAGATCCGCCAGGTCGCGGATGCCGGCGTAGCTCGGGTCGACCTTGTCGGTCGGCACGCCGATGATCTTCTCATCATGCTCGCCGCCGTCGATCATCTTCAGGTAACCGATCGGCCGGAAGCGCACGATTACGCCCGGATGCAGCGGTTCGCGGGTCAGCACCAGCGCGTCCAGCGGATCGTTGTCACCGGCCAGGGTACGCGGCATCGAGCCGTAGTTGGCCGGATAGGCGACCGGCATGGACTGGAAGCGATCCACATGCACCAGGCCATCGTCCTTGATCTCGTACTTGGTGAAGCTGCCGGCCGGAATCTCCACCGCCAGATTCACTTCCTGCGGGGCCTGCTTCGGCTGGGCGACCAGGAAGGGATGCAGCACGGTATCGGCGGCGGCTACCGCACTGGCCAGCAACAGCAGGGACGCGCCGATGGCAGCCAATGGAATGATGCGACGGGGTGTGGTCATCAGTGTGTCCTCATTCCCAGCAGCGGTCGGCTCGACCCTTGGCAGTCTGCGCGCGCGGACAGTCGCGCGGTGCGATACGGCCTTCGATCAGCTCCGTGCGCTGCTTGCCGCCCTTGGCGTCGCGGCGCAGTTCGAAGGCATCGTAGAGACGCCCGGTCACGGTGCGCGCCTCGTAGCGCAGGTGCTGCGGATCGATAGTCAGCACCTGGAACAGCTGGGTGTCCTCGGCTACCGGATCCATCGTCTTCCGTGCCTCGTCGGAAAGGCGGTACTGCTTCGGCCCGGCCACGGTCACCACGTACTGTGGCGTCGCGGCCTGACCTTCGCCACGGCGGCCATAGGTGTGATCGTGGCCCTGCAGCACCAGATCGACGTTGTGGCGGCGTACCACCGGCAGCAGCACGTCACGCAGCGCGGCGTTCTCGCGTCCTTCGCGCGGCGAGTAGAACGGCTGGTGCAGCAACACGATGGTCCATGGCTGCGGATTGCCGGTCAGCACCTTGTCCAGCCACTGTGCCTGTGCCCTGGCGGTGCCCAGATCGAGTGCCGAGGTGCCATCGACCACGGCCACACGCACGCACTGCGCATCGAACCAGTAGCTGGTCTGCTGCGCGGCGGGGGCGCCATTGCCCGGCAGCGCGAACGTGACCGGCCAGTGCCGGCCCAGCACGCGGCGCTCCTGCGGGGTGTCCTCGAATTCCTCGAAGTACTCATGGTTGCCGATCGCCGGGGCTACCAGCGTTTCCTGCGCCAGCCAGCCGGCGGCGGCAAACCACTCTCCCCATTCGCTGTCGTCCATGTTGTCGCCGCCGCTGACCAGATCACCGGCGAACAGGCTCATGCGCGCCTGCGGTGCAGCCTTCTGCGCGGCACGCACCACCCGGCTGACATGGCTGACGTTCTTGTTCTGGGTATCACCGAAGTACAGCAGGGTCAGCGGCTGGTCGGCCGCGGCCAGCGTGCGCAGCTGGTTCCAGGCACTCCAGCTGCCATGCCCCTGCACGCGGTAGACATACAGGGTGTCCGGCTGCAGGCCGCTGACGTCGACGCGGTGATGATGCGACAGACCGTTCTCGGTCTGCAGCGCGCGGGTCGTCGCGCGTACCTGTCGGATGCCATCGATGGCGGGCGAATCACCGGCCAGGGCGATCTCCAGCAGGGGCGCCTGCACGCTGCCATCGGTACGCCAGGCCACGGCGAACCCGTGGCTGGGATCGGCCGCCGGCGAGGCGACGATGCGGTCCGGCACCGGCGTCGCTGCGTAGTGGTGGCTGCCGGTCGGCACCTGGGTGTTCGGTTCGGCCGCAGCCCACGACAGCGACGGCAACGCCAGCAGCAGCCCCAACGCCAGCCTGCGCATCACGCACTGCCCGCTCATGCGCCACACTCCAGCGGCAATGCCAACTGCTTGGCGATGCTCTCCCAGTCGAAGGCCACCACGCCCTGGTCGTCGTGCACGGCGTACAGCGCACCATGCGGGAAGCGCGCGCTGGGCTGCTGCATCATCCAGATGCCATCGGTGTTGGCCACGGTATTGCCCTGGAACGCGCCGACCGGTTTCAGCGTGTGCCGGTCGAACAGGTGGAACACGCTGCGCTGCTTGCCCTGTTCGGTGGTGATCCACCAGCCGTCCTTGCCACAGGTGCGCAGGGTCACGCCTTCGGCCTGTGCCTTGAACACGTCGCGGCCGAAGGTGGTGCCGGTGAAGCGGCCCGCCAGGGTGTAGACCTTGAACTCGCTGGCGTAGCGCTCGTCCTCCTCGGCAATCAGCAGGCGATCGTTCTCGGGGTCGCCCCAGATCGACTCGACCACGCGCAGCGCACCGGCCTCGGTGGTGTCACCGATGCTGGCGACAAGCTTCGCTTCGACCTTCGCGCCGTTGCGGGTCACGTGGTACTGGCGCACGCGCTTGTCCAGCTCGGCCAGCGGCGGCAGGATGTCACGCCCCTGCGCATCCTCGCCGTTGTCCCAGGAGTCGGTGACGTAGACGCTGTAGCCATCGGCACGGCGGTCGACCCACAGCCCGTACGGCTTGCGCAGATCGCCGGCAGCGAACGTCGCCAGCGGCGCGAAGTCCGGCAGGCTCAGCACCTGCACGCGGTGGTTGTCGCGCTCCACGATCCACAGCAGGTCGTCGGTCACCGCAATGCCGTTTGGGCGGTCGAACTGTCCCGGTCCGGTGCCGCTGCTACCGACGTCACGCAGGTGCCGGCCGGTGCTGCCGTCGTAGACCACCAGCTTGTCGGTGGCCTTGGCGGTGGCGATCAGCCACAGCGTGCCGTCCGGGGCGCGCCAGGCCGCCGGCGAGTCGATGTTGTCGGCCGGGGTCATCGGCGTGAGGAAGGCTTCGGCGAGGGTGGTCACCCCGCGCGCGCCACTGGCGGCCGGCGCGGCCGCTCCCGAAACCGGATCGTTGCCGCTGGCCGGCGTGCAGCCGGCGATCAGCGTGGCGGCCAGCGCCGCGGCCAGGACGGCACGGCTGCGCCCCATCACAGCGCCACCTTCAGGCCCAGCGCGTAGGTGCGGCCATACTCTTCCATCTGCAGGGTGCGCGACCGCGTGCCCTGGTACAGCTCCAGCGGCTTGTCCAGCAGGTTCTGCGCCTCGAAGTACATGCTCACCCGCGGGGTGAACTTGTAATCCAGCGAGAAATCGAGCTGGGTGTTGGGTGCCACGTAGATGTCGAACGCACGGCCCTTGCCGATGCTGTCCAGGTACTCGCTGCGGTATACCGCCGCCAGGCGCGTGCTCACGCCGTACTTCTCATAGCCGATGTGTGCGCTGTAGACATGCTTGGAGGCGCGCGGCAGGGTGAAGTCCTCGCCCGCACGGTCCTTGATACCGGCATCGAACGTGGTGTCCAGCCAGGTGCCACTGGCACCCACCAGCAGGCCATCCAGGCCGTCCGGCAGGAAGGCCAGCTGCTGCTGCCAGTTGAATTCAGCACCGCGCACGGTGGCGTTGCGACCATTGATCGGCTGGGTCACGTCGAATCCGCCGTAGGCCGGATCATTGGTCCGCACGGTTTCCACGATGTAGCCATCGATCGACTTGTGGAACAGGCCGAGCGACACGATGCCGCTGCTGCCGATGTACTTCTCCACCGACAGGTCGATGTTCTTCGACTCGTACGGGTCCAGTTCCGGATTGCCCAGGCGCACTTCCTCGTCACCGCGGCTGTAGCCCACGCGCGGAGAAACGTCGCCGAAGGACGGGCGGGATACGGTCTTGTTGGCCGAGGCGCGCAGCACCCAGTCATCGGCCGCGTCATAGCGCAGGTGCAGGCCCGGCAGCACGTTGGTGTAGCTGCTGTTGGCCACGCGCGGGGTGACGGTGAAGCTGCGGCCGTTGGCGGCCACGTCCACCTGGTTGCCGATCGCCTTGAAGCGGGTGTTCTCCACGCGCACGCCGCCGATGATGCGCAGCGCGCCCACGTCCCAGGTACCCATGGCATAACTGGCGAAGATGTCTTCGCTGGCCACGTAATCCTCTTCCAGCGACGTCATCGCATTGCCGCCGACATCCTGCGGACGGGCGCTGTACTGACTGCCGCTGGCCGCCCAGAACGCGCGCATCGCGGCCGAGTCCATGCCGTCCCCCATGTTGCCGTGGCGGTGCTCCGGCGAGGAGGTGGTCCAGCTCGACAGCGCCACCTTCGGGCCGACACGCAGTTCGCGCTCATCCACATTGACGTCGCGGTCGCGCCAGCGGCCCAGCAGACCGAACTTGATGCTGCTGCTGTCGCCATCGAAGCGCACGTTGACCTGTGCGCTGTGCTCCTTGTCGTTCACCTGCTTGGGCGAGAGCACGAAGCGGTCGAACGCGTAGTTGCTGTTGTCCAGCCACTGCGGGTTGTCGAAGCTGTAGCTGGGCAGGCGGCTGCGCTGGTCCAGGGTGCCGTTGAAGACCTTGCCGTTGAGCTTGAAGCGCGCCTCCATCTCGTCGTTCACGCGTTCTTCTGTACGGGTATAGCCGATCCGGTAATCGACCACGGCGTGGGTCAGCCGGTTCTCGCCACCGAGGCTGGCCGCGAACGTGTTTTCCTTCTTGGTGCGGTAGCGCATGCGCTTGTCGATCGAATCCTTCGGCATGCCGTCCAGGCGGTACTGGTCGGTGCCGGTCTTGACCATCTTCGCGTCGTCGAAGTTGAAGATCACGCGCTGGCGGGTCTCCGCATCATCGAACTGGCTGTACAGCGTGCGCAGGTAGTACTTGCTGTCTTCGTTCGGGCGCCAGTCGAGATTGAGGTTGGCGCCGATGCGCTTGCGTTCGATCTCATACTTGCGGTGCTGCAGGTTGATCGCGGTCACGTCACCGGGGGCGGCATCGTCCTCGCCGTCATATTCCACTTCGGTGTTGTCCGACTCGAACTTCCGCTTCTGGTAGTTCACGCCCAGCGCCACGCCGAGGGTATCGTTGAACACTTCGCTGTAGTTGAGCGCCGCCTTGGGGCTGGTCTCGCCGGACAACGGCTGGTGGCTGCCCTCGATCTTGCCACGCAGGCTGCGACCATCGCGGTCGAAGGCCGACGCCGATTCCACCAGCACGGCGCCACCGATGGCATCGCCGGGCATGTCCGGGGTGGGCGATTTGACCACGCGCAGGCGCTCGGTGGAGTCGGACGGGATCACGTCCAGAGGTGCGGCGCGACTGGAATCTTCCGGGGTGCCGACGGCAATGCCATCCACGCTGACGCTGTTGAGATTGGCGTCCAGGCCGCGGATGACCACGAAGCGGCCCTCGCCCTGGTCGCGGGTCACGCTGACACCCGGCAGACGCTGCAGTGATTCGGCCACGTTCTTGTCCGGGTACTGGCCCAGGGCGTCCGAGGAAACGGCATCCTCGATGGCATCGCTGCTGCGCTTGAGGTCGACCGCGCGGATCTGCGACTCGAGCTGGGCGCGTACTTCGATGCGGTCCAGGTCGACCGCGTCGGCGGCCACGGCGCCGGTAGCGGCTACCGCCTGCTGCCCGGCCGCCTGCAGCGGTGCCGCGGCCCCCATCGCCAGGGTCAGGGTGATGGCAACGGCCAACGGAGTCTTGATATGCACTGGGAATCCCCATTCCTGTTAAGAATGGGTCTGCACGGTATGTCCGCAAGGTTGCATGGCCATGACATGCGCCTGCACATTTCGGGTCATGCCGCTGCGGGGCCGGTTTGGGATTCGACACGCCGATCCGGCAAAATGGCGTCCTCTCTCTCATTTCCCCCTTCCCCGACCATGAAGATCGTCGAAGTGCGCCACCCGCTGGTGCAGCACAAGATCGGCCTGATGCGCAATGCCGCGCTCAGCACCAAGGATTTCCGCGAACTGGCCAACGAGCTGGGTACGCTGCTGGCCTACGAGGCCACCGCCGACCTGGACACCGAGCCGCACACCCTGCCCGGCTGGGCCGGGCCCGTCACGGTGCAGCGCATTGCCGGCGCCAAGATCACCGTGGTGCCGATCCTGCGCGCCGGCCTGGGCATGCTCAGTGGCGTGCTGTCGCTGATCCCGGCTGCCCGTGTCAGCGTGGTGGGCCTGCAGCGCGATGAGGAAACCCTGCAGCCGGTGCCCTACTTCGAGCGCCTGACCGGGCGCCTGGAAGAGCGCGACGCGCTCATCCTGGATCCGATGCTGGCCACCGGCGGTACCCTGATCGCTACCATCGACATGCTCAAGCGCGCCGGCGCCCGCCGCATCAAGGGCATCTTCCTGGTGGCCGCGCCGGAAGGCATCGAGGCGGTCAAGGCCGTGCACCCGGACGTGGAGATCTACACCGCGGCCATCGATGCCCAGCTCAACGACAAGGGCTACATCCTGCCGGGTCTGGGCGACGCCGGCGACCGCATCTTCGGAACCCGCGTCGGATAATCCTGGTGAACGGGTCGGATCCCTCTCCGCAGGAAAGAGGTCTGACCCGCTAACCGTTCGCGGGCGCGCTTCGCCGCGGCACGTGAACGCCCGTGGATGCGGGCGTGGCCGACGCGTGATTCTTCACGTGGCCTTACCGGTCGGAAGCGAATGCTCCGCGCACCCGCCACCGCTTGGAGCATTCCGATGAAAGCCTCTTTCCTGCTGGCCGCCGTCCTGCTGGTTGGCCTGCCCCTGGCTGCCAATGCCACCACCCCGCAGCAGCAGCGCATGGCCGAATGTTCGGCCAAGAACAAGGGGCTGAAGGGTGATGCCTACAAGACCGCGCAGAGTTCCTGCCTCAGCGGCCACGCCGCCGAAACCAAGGCGGTCAATCCGCAGCAGGAACGCATGCGCAAGTGCAATGCCGACGCGGGTGCGAAGAAGCTGGCCGGTGATGCGCGCAAGACCTTCATGAGCAGCTGCCTGAAGTCGTCGTAGCGATCGCGTCCGATCGGAACGCCGCAAGGCGTGGATCGACACACCCATGGATGGCCGGGCACTGCCCGGCCATTCCATTACCCCAGGGCGCGCGCCTTCAGCTCGCCCTGCTCGTGCAGGGTCACGAAACGTCCCTTGTCATCCCGGCCCAGCTGCGCCAGCGCCACCTGCGGGTCGTGGGTGAAGAACAACCGCACGTTGCGCGCCAGCTTGTCTTCAAGGAACTGCCGCTTCTCGTCGATCAGCAACTCGGCGTTGCGGTCGTAGCCCATGGTGATCGGCACGTGTACCCATGAGCGCCCCGGGATCAGGTCGGCACAGAACACCACGCCACCATGCGCGCTTTCGCCAGCATGCGCGTGCCCGACGATCTCGGCCAGCATCAGACCCGGCGTATGCCCGTCGCTATAACTGAAGCGTACGCTGCGGCCGAGCGCCTTCGAGTATTCGCCGTCGACCACTTCCAGGCGGCCACTGGCCTGCAGCAGGCCCGGCAGTTCCGGAATGAAGCTTGCGCGATCGCGCGGGTGTGGCTGCACGGCGCGCTGCCAGTGCTGCGCGCCGACCACATAGGTCGCGTTCGGAAACAGCAGCTCGGGATCACGGCCTTCGCTCCACGCCGCCAGCAGGCCGCCGGCATGGTCGAAGTGGAGGTGGCTGAGCACCACCACGTCGATATCCTCATGCTCGAAACCGGCTTCGCGCAGGGAATCGATCAGTACGTGCTGGCTTTCCTGCACCCCGTAGCGCTCACGCATGCGCGGGTCGAAGAACGCGCCGATACCGGTTTCAAACAGCACCGTCTTGCCTTCCAGCGGGCTGGCAAGCAGTGCACGGCAGGCCAGCTCGATACGATTGAGCTCGTCCGGTGCCGCCCATTTTTCCCACAACGCGCGCGGCGCGTTGCCGAACATCGCGCCGCCGTCGAGGCGCTGCGAGTTTCCACGAATAGACCAGAGTTTCATGCGTCGATTATCGGCGCCGGCTCGTTAAATAATCGCTAGACGGCAACAGAAAACCCCGCCGGCAAAGGCGGGGTTTCGGTATCAACCGGATTGCCGGCCAGTGGCCGGCACGGCCGGATCAGCGCGCCGGCACAACCTGGGCGCTGCCCACCGGGTTGCGGGGGTCGCTGCCGCCGAACAGCTTGTTCGCCTTGCGGTCCCATTCCACGGTCTGCAGGTTGCCCCACACGTGGCTGGAACCGCGACCGCCTGCGGCAACGTCGCCGGGCAGGTCGATCTTGTGACCCATGGCCTGCAGCTGCTTCACCGTCGCCGCGTCGAACGCATCGTCCTCGGCTTCGATCAGGTCCGGCAGCCACTGGTGGTGGTAGCGCGGCAGCGCGGCAACCTGCTGCGCGTCCAGGCCGTCGTCGTAGCCCAGGATGCCCAGCAGCACCATGGTGATGATGCGGCTGCCGCCCGGCGTGCCCAGCACCACCACCTTGTCGGCGTTCTCCATGAAGGTCGGGGTCATCGAGCTGAGCATGCGCTTGCCCGCCTTCGGTGCGTTGGCCTCGTAACCCATCACGCCGAACGCATTGGGCGTGCCCGGCTTCAGCGCGAAGTCGTCCATCTCGTTGTTCAGCAGCACGCCGGTGCCCTTGGGAATCAGGCCCGAGCCGTACAGCAGGTTGACGGTCTGGGTGGCGCCGACGCGGTTGCCATCGCGGTCGATGATCGAGAAGTGCGTGGTCTCGTCATCTTCCAGCGGCGTGGGGTTGCCGGACAGCAGGTCGCTGGGCGTGGCCTTCTCCGGGTGGATGGTGGCACGCAGGCCCTGCGCGTAGTCCTTGCTGGTCAGCACCTTCTGCGGGATCTGCACGAAGTCCGGATCGCCGAGGAAGAACGTGCGGTCACGGTAGGCGCGGCGCATCGATTCCACCACCAGGTGGGTGCGGTGCGCCGGGTCCATCTTCCTGATGTCCCAGCCTTCCAGGATCTGCAGCATGCTGGCCAGCGCGATGCCACCGGACGACGGCGGCGGCGCGGTGGTGATCTTCCAGCCGTTGTAGTTGAACACGATCGGCTCGCGCTGCTTGACCCGGTACCCGGCCAGCTCTTCAGCGGTCCACTTGCCGCCGGCCTGCTTCACGCCGGCCAGCAGCAGCTTTCCGGTCTGGCCCTTGTAGAAGCCGTCGAATCCGCCAGTAGCCAGGCGCTCCAGCGTCTGCGCCAGCTCCGGCTGCTTGAACAGGTCACCGGTGGCGATCGGCTTGCCGTTGCGCAGGTAGACCTCCCGCGTGCCGGGATAGCGCTCCATCACTTCACGCCGCGACGCGTAGCCCTTGGCCATGCGCTCGTACACCGGGAAGCCTTCGCGCGCGATGCGGATGGCCGGTTGCAACGAGGCCGACAGCGGCAGCTTGCCGTGCTTGGCCGACAGCTCGACCAGCGCTGCGGGCAGGCCCGGGATGCCGGCCGACCAGGCGCCGTTGACCGAACGATCCCGGTCCAGGTTGCCCTGCTTGTCGAGGAAGGCCTGCGGGGTCGCGGCGGCCGGGGCCGTCTCGCGCGCATCCAGCATCACGTCCTTGCCGGTGGCCGCGTCGTGCAGCAGGAAGAAGCCGCCACCGCCCAGCCCGGAGCTGATCGGCTCGACCACCGCCAGCGTGGACGATACCGCCACCGCCGCGTCGAAGGCGTTGCCGCCCTGCGCCAGGATGTCGATGCCGGCCTGGGTGGCCAGCGCGTGGCCGCTGGCAATGGCCGCGCCATCGGGGCGTTCGGCACGGGCCGGGCCGTCGGCCCAGGCAACCGGGCTCAGCAGCAGGGCGAGCAGCAACAAGCGGCGGACGATCAGCGTCTTCATTCGGATGGGGGCTCCGCGTAGAGTTCGGGGTGATCGTGCTGCAGTTGGCGCAGCTTGGCCAGCAGCTGGTCTTCCGTTTCCACGATCTCCGGATCCGGGTCGATGCACTCGACCGGGCAGACGACCACGCACTGTGGTTCGTCGAAATGGCCCACGCACTCGGTGCAGCGGGCAGGGTCGATCACGTAGATGGTTTCACCCATCGAAATGGCCTGGTTCGGGCAGGCCGGCTCGCAGACGTCGCAGTTGACGCAGAGCTCGTTGATTTTCAGCGACATGGCGATACTCCTCGCCCGCGCCTTGGGACAAAGGACCGGCCAGCGCGGGCGCGCGGGCCGGTCAGGTCATCAGCGGCGCCCTTGCGGGGCGCCGCCCGGGCCATGCCGGGGCATGGCCGCCATGGCTCGGTATTACTTGGCTTCGACGAAAATGTACTCGGCGCCGGTCGGCTGGATCGCCGCCTGCACGCGGGCGTTGTCGGCCGACTGGCCGATGAAGACGACGCGCACGCCCTTCATCGAATCCGGCGACACGTCCTTGAACACGGCCTGGATCATGTCAGCCATCTTGCCCGAGGCCGACGAACCGAAGGCCAGCATGTTGCCCGGCTGCACGCCACGGGCCACGGCCTGGGTCGCGCTCTCGGTCTGGCGCTCGTACTTTGCCTGGAAGTCCGGGTCCGATTCCGGCGACAGGTAGTACAGGAACGGGCTGTTGGTGATGTTGCCCATGTTCTGGATCGCCACTTCCTGCAGGTACTTCTTCCAGCCTGCATCGTCATCCTTGGCCGGAGCGACCAGGGCCTGCTTGGCTTCGTCGACCGGAGCGGCCTCTTCCTTCTTGCAGGCGGTGAAGGCCAGGGCCAACGAAGCGATCAGCATCGCGCGCATGGTGGTGTTCATGGGTTTCCTCCCGGAGTGGTGCGTGGTGGTGTACGTAATGGGGTGCGGATACAGCGGGGCTTACGACTGTGCCGCCTTCGCTTCGCGGACCTTGCGCAGGGCTTCGAGCACCGCGGCCGGCACGAAACCGGACACGTCGCCGCCCAGGCGCGCGATCTCGCGGACCAGCGAGGACGAAATGAAGCTGTGCTGCTCGGCCGGGGTCAGGAACAGGGTCTCGACCTCGGGGATCAGGTGGCGGTTCATGCTGGCCATCTGGAACTCGTACTCGAAGTCGGACACCGCGCGCAGGCCGCGCAGCAGCACCCCGCCCTGGACCGAACGTACGAAATGGGCCAGCAGCGTGTCGAAGCCGATGACCTCGACATTGCCGTGATGGGCCAGGGCGCCACGTGCCAGCTGCACGCGCTGTTCCAGCGGCAGCGCCGGGCCCTTCGACGGGCTTTGCGCCACGCCGACCACGACCTTTTCAAACAGCGGCGCAGCCCGGCTCACCAGGTCGATATGGCCGTTGGTGATCGGGTCGAACGTGCCGGGGTAGACGGCGATGCGGCGGTTGGCCACGGTCATGGGCGGTAGCAGATGTTCAGATGAGGTCAAAGTGTAGCAGTGGCGCGGCGGTACAGGGCAAAGCGCACCTCGCGGGTGCCGCCCTCCCGGTGCAACAGCCAGTCCGGCGGCAGCACCGGCACGTGGCCGGCCGGCGATTCCAGGTACAGCCAGGCATCGGCGGCCAGGTGCCGCGGCAGCTGGGCCAGTACGTCCTGCCACAGGCCATCGGCAAACGGCGGATCGATGAACACCAGGTCGGCCTGCTGCGCCGGCGCGCCCTGCAGCCAGCGCAGGGCGTCGGCCTGCACGACGGTGATCTGGTCCGCGGCCTGCAGCTTGGCCACGGCGGCAGCCAGGTTGCGTCCCAGCTGCGCATCGCGCTCGACCAGGGTGGCGTGGGCGGCGCCACGCGAGACCGCCTCCAGGCCGAGCGCACCGCTGCCGGCGAACAGGTCCAGCACCCGCGCACCACCCAGCTTGGGCATCAACCAGTTGAACAGGGTCTCGCGCACGCGGTCGCTGCTGGGCCGAAGGCCTGGCAGGGTCGGCACCGGTAGGCGGGTGTTGCGCCAGCGCCCGCCGATGATGCGGACCTGGCCGTCGTTGCCCCCACGGCCGCTCATCGGCGCCCCCGGCGGGAGGTATTCGAGAAATTCAGCATGAGCGGGATTGTAGTTCGGCCGGGCTTTGCCCGGCACCCGCAGAGGCCGAAGCAACAGCCAGAGCAACGGCAAAAGCTGGTTTCCTGTGGGTAGGCGGGGTGGGCCAGGTTGTGGGGGACGCCGTAAACCCGTCCATGGGGGCTTGGCCGCGGCATCCATGCCGCGGACTGATCTGGCCCCCCGTCAGCGGACGCCAAGAAGCGATACTTTGATCGCACTTGGAGGTCCCTTATGTCCCGTATCACCCGTCGTAGCTACACCGATGAGTTCAAGCACCAAGCCGTGGAGCTGGCCGAGTCGCTCGGGC